>JBAUXQ010000160.1:0-13067 GCA_049584355.1 Roseiarcus sp.
GAAGATATCTCCGACAGACATGTCATGCTCCTGTCCAGCCAGCGGCTAGGCCCGTCCCATGGGGTCGAAACCAAGGAAGCCCTCGTCAGCGTAGTAAGGCCGACGCTCGCGCTTCGGCAGCACCAGCAGACTTCCCAGAAACACGCCCGCGAGGAAGCCCCCGACGTGCGCCCACCAGGCGATTCCGGCTCCGGTCGCAGGCGTGAGGAGTTCGCCAATCCCTTGCGTGAGCTGCATCAGGAACCAGATTGCGACGAAGACGATCGCTGGAACATCGAAGAAGAATGGAAAAAACAGGATGGGAATGACAACGATGAGCCGCGAAAAGGGAAGCAGCCGCATATAGCAGCCGATGACTCCGCCAATGGCGCCCGAAGCGCCCAAGGCCGGGACAGGCGAAGTGGGGTTGAACTGGTAGTGCGTCAACGCGGCGATCACGCCGCAGGCGAAGTAGAGAAGAAGATAGCGCGCAGGACCTAACCGGTCTTCGACCGGCCCGCCGAACACCCAAAGCGCCCACATGTTCAAGATTAGATGCAGCCAGCCGCCATGCAGGAACATCATCGTGAAGAACGGCAGGAAATCCGCGGGTCCGAGATCAGCGTTGCCGCAGCAGTATCGCGCCGGGATGAGCGCGAAGCGCGCTATCAACGCGTCGGCCTCCGCCGGCGGCAAGCGGATTTGGACCAGGAATATCGCGCAATTGACTGCGATCAGCCCCCAGGTCGCGAGAGGCGGATATCGGGACGGCGCCGTGTTCTGGACCGGGAACATTCTGTCCCGCGCTCCTCTAACCTAACGGCGCACTGTCGTCCTCGGGCGCGCCGATTGTTCATAGCGCGCGTCAGATTAGGCTGCCGGTACCGAGCAACCATGACGGTCATCAAGTTCTGTTTTGATCGTAGCCCAAGCCCCGCCGAAAAGCCCAGGCCAGCGGACCCCAAGAGGCTTGGCATCGTCGACGGCGCGCCAGAGCCAGAACTGCCTCCCAGCAATCGTCGCGGCCATCTCATCGAAACGCCATTGCGACGTTGACCGAGGGCGTCGACGGCGAAGCTCTCGGGCGAACAATCGCCCGAACTTCCAAACCCATCGCCGCACCGTTTCGTCGGAGACATCCAGACCGCGCTCCGCGAGCAGATCTTCAACGTCGCGATCGCTGAGCGTGAAACGCAGATGGAGCCAAACGGCGTGCCGGATAATCACAGGCGGGAAGTGGTGACGGGCAAACGAGATCGTCATGCGCCATCTTTACCCGCCAAACGGACCCGCCATCGTTCGCGTGACAATACCCACGAATCCCCTCAGTTCGAGAGTGGCCGGAGAAGATTCAAAGGCAACCGTGGCACGAATCGGTTCGTCCGGCGTTCTCAGAGGCAACCGGGTGTCTGGAGAGTGTCAATGGCGAAAACGAAGAAGGTGAAAGACTTTCGGAAACTCGCTGACCCGGAGAAGTACCTCGCCCGGGGACAGGGAGGCGCTACGCACCAGGTCGCCGCGAAAACTGAGGGATCTCTTACCACCAATCAGGGCGTTATCGTCGCAGACAATCAGAATACGCTTAAATCCGGGGCGCGCGGCCCGTCGCTCCTCGAGGATTTCGCCTTCCTGGAGAAGATCACTCATTTTGATCACGAGCGCATCCCCGAGCGGATCGTACATGCCCGTGGCTCGGGCGCGCACGGCTATTTTGAGGTGACTAATGCGATTCCCCATCTGACGAGAGCGTCTTTCCTCGCTGAGAAGGGCAAAAAAACAGAAGTCTTCGCGCGGTTCTCAACGGTCGCCGGCGGCGCGGGAGCGGGGGATATGCCCCGGGACGTGCGTGGCTTCGCCGTTAAATTCTATACCGACGAGGGGAATTTCGACCTCGTCGGCAACAATATTCCTGTCTTCTTCATTCAGGACGCGATCAAGTTTCCCGATCTCATCCATTCCGTCAAAATGGAGCCCGACCGCGGCTATCCCCAAGATGCCACCGCGCACGACACGTTCTGGGATTTCATCTCGCTGTTGCCGGAAAGCATGAACATGGTCCTGTGGATCATGTCCGATCGAACCATCCCGCGCTCGCTCAGAATGATGGAGGGGTTCGGAATCCATACCTTCCGAATGGTCAACGCCGATGCCAAATCGACGTTCGTTAAATTCCACTGGCGCCCGACGATCGGCTCAGCCTCGGTCGTGTGGGATGAAGCAGTAAAGATCAACGGGGCGGACCCCGATTTTCACCGCCGCGATCTCTATGAGGCGATCGCCAAGGGCGCCTTTCCCGAATGGGAGTTCGGCGTTCAGGCGTTCGATGAGAAGCAGGCGGAAAGCTTCGAGTTTGACGTCCTCGATCCGACAAAAATCATTCCCGAGGAAGTTATTCCCATCGAAATCGTTGGCCGGATGGTGCTCGATCGAAACCCGGTCAACTTCTTTGCCGAGACGGAGCAGGCCGCGTTCCATCCCGGTCACGTCGTTCCAGGCATCGATTTCACCAATGATCCGCTTCTGCAAGGGCGCCTGTTTTCTTACACCGACACCCAGATTAGTCGGCTCGGCGGCGCCAATTTTCACGAGCTGCCGATCAACCGTCCGCGCTGTCCAATGCGGAATTTGCAACGCGATGGCATGCGTCGGCTGGACGTCGTTCCAGGCCGTGTATCTTACGAGCCTAATAGCCTCGATCCCTCCGGCCCGCGTGAGAATCCTGAGCGCGGCTTTCGCACCTTTGCTGCGCAAGAGGACGCGGGCGAAACAGGACAGAACCTGCGCATCCGGCCAGAGAGCTTTGGCGATCATTATAGTCAGGCGCGACAGTTCTACCGCTCGATGTCTGCGCCCGAGCAGCGGCACATACAGAGCGCATTCGCCTTCGAGCTTTCGAAGGTTGAAACCCGTGTCATCCGAAGCCGCATGCTTGGCCATCTCGCGCTGGTTGACGAAACCCTGGCTCATGCGGTCGAGGTCGCGATCGGCATGGAAGGAGAGCGGGCGGAAATCACGCCTTATCAGGCGCCGGTCGATCTTGATCCCTCTCCTGCGCTCTCGCTCATCGGCAAGGCCAAGCCCGTGCTAAAGGGGCGAAAGATCGGCGCGCTTGTGACAGATGGCGCGGATGGCGATCGAATCGAGGCTTTGCGCGATGCGCTGGCAAAAGAGGGAGCGGAGCTCGCAATCGTTGCGCCGAAGATCGGGGGCGTTCGCTCCAAATCGGGGAAACCTCTGGCCGTCGATATGGCGCTTTCAGGCGCGCCTTCTGTGATCTTCGACGCAGTGGCGATCTTTGCATCACCGGAGGGGATCAAGCCGCTCGTGAAGAACAGCGCTGCTATCGACTGGGTTCGCGACGCGTTCGGGCATCTCAAAGTCGTTGGGTATACGGCCGCGGCGCAGTCTCTATTCGAGAAAGCCGGTATTGGCGATGATCTTGATGAAGGCGTGATCGAACTCGACGCCCGAACAAGCGTCGGGCTATACATCGAAGCCGCAAAGCGGCAGCGGGTGTGGGATAGGGAGTCTCGCCTCTCGGAGGGCGACGCATGACTGGGGCCAGCGCAGCGCCGGCGTCCGCCGAGGTCATCTCCCTTGCTGACGAACGGCCGTCGAACCGACGGCGACTGTTGCAGCGATGTGCTCGGGAAGTCGGGGAGAAGGCATTCGCACGCGCCGACCGCTATGACGAGGATGACGCTTATCCAAGCGCGGACGTCGCTGCGCTACACGAATCTGGCCTCCTTGCTGCTGTTTTACCCATGGAGTGCGGCGGGGCCGGGATATCGGGATTGTCCCTTAGCGAGGTCCTACGCTCAATCGGTTCGGGAAGCTTGCCGTTGGGGCGACTATGTGAAGGGCATGTCAACGCGCTAGAGCTTGTGCTTCGCTATGGAAATCGCGATCAGATCGAGCTGGTTGCCGAGGAAGCGAAGGCAGGCAAGCTCTTCGGCGTCTGGAATACGGACGACTCGAATGGGCTGCGGTTGATCCACAGACACGGTCGCACCTGGCTCGAAGGGCGAAAGATTCTGGCCTCGGGCGCAGGCCACATCGAGCGCCCGCTCGTAACCGCGACCGATGAAGACGGGCGTCGATTGATGGTCCTGCCCAAGCTGGACTCTCCTGATCGCGCTGATCTTTCGGGTTGGAGTGCGCAGGGCATGCGCGCTTCCGCGACCGGAGCCGTCGATTTCAACGGCGTCGAAATCAAGCCGATCGAGATCGTCGGGCGCGAGGGAGACTATGAGCGACAACCCTGGTTTTCCGGAGGCGCTTGGCGGTTCGCGGCGGTGCACCTCGGCGGCATGGAGAGGCTGTTTGATCTCCTTCTGCGGCATTTGCGGGAGACCAACCGCGGAAAGGATCCGCATCAGGCGGCGCGTCTGGGAGCAGCCGCAATGGCCGTCGAAACTGCGCGGCTCTGGGTCGCACACGCAGCTTCCATCGCGGAAGCCCCTTTGGGATCGAGAGCGCCGGAGCAGCTCGTCGCCTACGTCAATCTAGCGCGCCTTGCGGTGGAGGCTGCAGCTCTCGATCTCATGCAGCTTGTCCAGCGCTCGGTTGGGCTTCAGGCCTTCCTGCGCCCGAACCCGATCGAGCGCATATCGCGAGACCTTGCAACCTATCTGCGCCAGCCAGGCCCGGATCGCGCGCTGACCGACGCGGCGACGTGGATGCTCGCGCAGCGCCTAGGCGCGCAGGATCTGTGGCGATGACGGCCGGCGAACTCTTGGACGCGGCGCATTCGTTTCAGTTCCGCCTCTTGCGTGAGCAGCTCGAAGATGGCTCATTTATCGTTATTGCGCTACATCCGGACGACGAGAGCCTGGCCTGCGGAGGCCTGATCGCCGACGCCCGCCGACAGGGATTGCGCGGAAACGTCATCATTGTCAGCGACGGCGTCGGCTCGCATCCAAACAGCAGAGCCTATCCGCGGGACCGACTGAAGTCTCTCCGCGAGGGAGAGGCAAGGCGAGCGGCAGCGGAGCTTGGGCTGAGATCGGACGAGATTCTCTTCCTCGGCCTCCCCGATCGATTTGTCCCTTGCGAAGGCGAAGAGGCCGAGCGCGCAATTGGCGTCATCGTTCACACCGTGAGGGAAATCGGCGCCAGGTCCCTCTTTGTCAGCTGGCGACGCGATCCGCACTGCGATCACCAGGCGTCCTATCGGATCGCACGTGAGGTTCAGCGACGCGTCGGCGGGCTAAGGCTGTTCGAATATGTCGTTTGGGGGCCGACCCTTCCACCCACGACCGAGGTTGATACGCTCGGTGGGTTCAGGATTCGCCTCGATCACGAGGCCTGCGAAAAGAAGCGCCGCGCGATTGCCGCGCACCGCTCGCAGACAAGCAATCTCATTGACGACGATCCTGCCGGATTTCGATTCACCCAGAGCGAATTGGGCCGTTTCGATCTTCCTTATGAGTTCTTTTTTGAGAGCGACGCATGAGCGAATTGCGCCCAACGCTCAAGCCCGAGTATTTCGACGCGATCTACACGGCTGATCCCGATCCTTGGAATTTCGCGGATAGTCCCTACGAGCAAGCCAAATATGCACTCACTCTGAACGCGATGCCGAAACCCGGCTATCGATCGGCGCTCGAGGTGGGATGCTCGATCGGCGTTTTGACCCGGTCGCTTGCTTCGCGCTGCGACGCCGTCGTCGCGATCGACGCCGCTCGAGCTCCGCTCCTCGAGGCGAAGCGCAGATGCGCCGATCTGCCGGCCGTGCGCTTCGAGCAAATGTTCGTGCCGGAGGAGTGGCCGGACGGCTTGTTTGAACTCATCCTTCTCTCGGAGGTTGTATATTACCTGAGCCGCGAGGACGTCGGCCGCCTCGCCGCCAGGGTGACACGTTCCTTGCCTGCGGGAGGCTTGGTGCTCCTGGTCCATTGGACAGGCTCGACGGACTATCCCCTGAGTGGCGACGACGCCGTCGCTCTCTTCATCGAAGAAATGGGAGCGGCCTGCCTGATCGAGCGGACGGATCGATATGCTGAATTTCGTTTGGACGTTTTGTCGCGCCGCTGAGCCGCTGTCCGCTGAGTAGACTCAACGAGCGGCGCGCGATTGCTATCTGTTCCGGCAATTCGGCCGGTCTTAGCAATCGCGGGCAAACCGCGGGCTTTGCTCCTCAATGACATTCCATGCAGCGCCGAAAGCGCATTCTTTCACGATCTCATTGAAGTAGCTGGCCAAGAGTCCAAGCTCCGCCGCCCAGTCTTGATCCAGAGCAAGGCGTCCTGCGTTATGCAGGCGTCGCAACCGCCCTCGCCATGAGGCGCGGGCGAACGCTGTGCGGAATGGCTCCAAGGCGGCGTCACAGAAAGCGTCCGGCTCTCGGCTCCGGGTCGCAAGGGTGTCGGCGACTCCTCCCGGCGCGCGCCCATCTGTTCGACCCGATGTGATCACCTGGGCCGTGGGGCAAAAGCGAATTCTCGCGTCCTGACGCGAAAGCAAGGCAATCAGCGCTTTGTCCTCGCCTAAGGGGACGCGGGGCAGCCGTCCAACGCGGCAATAGGCCGTACGAGTCACCCCAAGGCTCGCACCTGAGATGGTGGCGTGGTGCGGCCAAGGATTGTGCCCAAGGGGGTCAAGCAGCCACGACAGCTCCGTGAGCAATCGCTCGTACGCGTCCTCAAGCTCACCGCGCCGATGAAGCGCCTCTGGTAAAAACTTGCCTTCGCCATCAAGATCAATTCGTCCGAGGACCGCCTCGGCGCCAGCCTGAAAGGCGGCAAGGTTCTCCGCAATCCAATCCGGCGCTACTTGGCTGTCGGCGTCAGTGGTCAGGATCACGCCGTCCCTTTCGCTCCCTTCCTCAAGCCAGGCCTCGGCAAGGTCCATCACCGCGCGACGAGCCGCGCCAGCGTGAGCGGATGAAGGAGGCAATCGAGCTTCGACGACGCGGACATCAAGCGAAAGACGTCCGCCGAGCTCTCGAGCGAGGTCTGCGCTCTGATCGGCGCAATTGTTGGCGAACATGACAACGCGAACCAGCGTCGGCGGAATAGACTGCCCCAGCCGATCGCGCTGTTGAGCAAGCGCCCGCAAGCACGCGGGCAGGCGTTCTTCTTCATCTCTGACGGGTATCGCGACAACAAAGCCCGGTCGGGTGGGCGAGAGAAGCCCCGACATCGGCAAACGGCAAGACGCCACCCCTCCGACGAATGGGTCGTCTAACATCCAGGTCCCGGGCGTTGGAGATTGCGCCCGCTTGGGCGCGAGCGAATAGAACCCAGCAGCCGCGATGAAGTTCCTCGACGCCACGTTTTGTTTGGGAAAACGCTCATGGAGCGGCAGGACGGCATGAGCTCCCGCAGTGACGTTGCGCGAGATTTCGTCGAGGTGGAGCTGCATCATGTCGGTGTCGGCATAGGGCAAGGCAAGGGCCGCGCCGCCGTTGTACGCTGCTGGTTGATTACAGCTCAGGCGAGCGCGGAGAACTGCGCAAGCGCGGACCCACCCAGTCGTTAGTAGTGGCGCCGCCATGCAACACAAGGACTACCACGACAACAGACAACAATACCGGCGCTAGCCATTGCGCAGGTGTTACCACCAACGTCCCCGTCCATAGAAGCCGCCGCCGCCCAGCAAAAGCACGATAACGACAATAATGAGAAGAGTTGTCATGTCCACGATCGCCACCAGTCTTTCCGCCGAGCAGCGGTCGGCCCGGCCCCGACACGTCGACCTAGGCGCAACGCTGCGCCAAGCAATCAACTGCTCCTTGCGCTATGATTGGAACGCACAGATGTCGGCGGCGTTCCTTTTCCCGTTCTTGAAATTTGTGTCAGTGCCCGCCGTCAACGTTTTGAAAGCCAGTGGAAAGGGCGCTTTGACGAGTGGCGGCATTACCTCCTTCGGCGCCTGCGGAATGAATTTCAATCCTCCACCTTTTTTCACATCTAAGGGCGACTTGGACTTCCGAGAAATTACAGCGCTGACCTTCGAGTCCCGGGGGTTCTACCCGAACCCCTCCCCGGCTTCGCAGGGCTCGGCTTCGCGGGCTATCGCCGGCGACAGAAACTCACGGTCGCTGCGAACCTCTGACCGTGCGGTCTCGAAGCAAACAACCTCAAGTCGCTCCCCAAAAATCCAGCGCCCCGAGGGGAAGCAGCGATTCGGACAGCTCAGCGATGCGCTCGGGGATTTTCGTATGTGCAACGATTTCGGCAACCACATCCTATGTGACGACTACCTGCGCGCCCCGCGAAGGAGGCTACATACGGCCTCTGTTGAGGTCATTGGCTGGGTACGCGATGTGGATCGAGGAGTCCGCTTCGCGCAACTACGGGGCATTCGCCGACGGCTCAGCGAACGGTAAAGGCGACCCGGAGCGCCCCTTCGCGGTTTGTCTCATGAAATGGCGGTGTGCACCAGATTGCGGACCTAGGCGGAATGCGACAGTTGCGCCAGGAGCGGACGTTGTCCGGCCCCTTAGCGCCAAATAGGTTATGGCGGCCGGAGCGGATCGAGGTCTGCTCAGGCCGATTTTCCGCCTAGCCGGCCTTAACCCACACTTGGGTTTCGCCCGATTTCAGGATCGCGTCCGCAACGAGCTCGGTGATCCAGCCATCGCGAAAGTTCGGCGAGGGCTGTTCGCCGTTGACGATCGCGGTGATGAAGTCGAAGCACTCGATGATCTTCGTCTCGCCGTAGCCGGTGCCTAGAGCCGGAATCGGCCACAACGCCCCGCCGTAAGGATGCGCGGGGCCGGTGTAGACGGTGCGGAAGCCGCGCGCGTCGCCCGGATCGTCAGCAAACATCACTTCGAGCTCGTCCAGGCGCTCGTAGTTGAAGGCGATCGAGCCTTTGTCGCCGTGGATCTCGAAAGTGATGAAGTTGTTTCGGCCGTATGCGTTGCGGGTCGCCTCGATCGAGCCCGTCGCGCCGCCGGCGAACTTGACGAGGGTCAGCATTTCGTCGTCGACGTCGACTGGTCCGCGCGGGCCCTTGCCGCTCTTGTCGGAAGCGGCGAGCTGGTCGAAGCCGCCGGACTGAAGCGGGCGACTGGCGACGTAAGTCTTGACAATCGAATTCACCGCGGTGATTTCGCCGACCAGATACCGGGCGAGATCAATCACATGGGTTCCGATATCGCCGACGGCGCCCGAGCCGGCGACCTTCTTCTGGAAGCGCCACGACAGCGGCCCGTTCGGATCGGCAGACCAGTCCTGCAGGTAAGTGCCTCGGAAGCTAAGGATATTTCCGATCCGACCTTCCTCGATGTACTTCTTGGCGAGCGCGACCGCGGGGGTCCGGCGATAGTTAAAGGCGACCATGTGGATTACGCCCGCCCTCTCAACCGCATCGAGCATCGTCTTTGCCTCGTCGCCGGTGCGGGCGAGCGGTTTCTCGCAGATGATATGCTTGCCGGCTTGCGCCGCGGCGACAGCGATTTCTGCATGGCTGTCGTTAGGAGTGACGATATCGATGGCGTCGATGTCTTGGCGCGCGATCACGCTCCGCCAGTCGTGCGCGGCTTCGTCGAAGCCGTACCGTTGACGAGCCGTCTCGGCCAGATCGGCGGTCACATCGACGACGACCTTACGGTGGGGAATGGCCGGCGCCGGCCAGAAAAACATAGGCATCGCCGCATAGGCCAGCGCATGGGCTTTGCCCATGAAGCCGCCACCGATCATCGCGATATTGAGGGTCTTGGTCATGGTCTCATCATCCTTCTCCGGTTCATAAAGGGACTGGTCCCGCGACCGGCCGCCGGGTCACTCCACGAGCCCGCTTGAGCGTTCGAATTCAGGGACTTGATGCGAGGGTTTGCGTCCTTCGTCGTCAGGGCGCGAGTTCGCTGATCATTGTGAGGAACCTCATCTCGACCGGCTGTGCGAGCAGCTGCTCAAGGCGGCCGAACAGAGGCTGAAGGTGTGGGGTTTTCAAATGAGCGTCGAGGTCGGCCCGGCTCTTCCAGTTTTCGTAGAACGCGAAGACGTTCGGGTCCTTGGCGTCGACGTGAAAGTCGCAGTTCACGCAGACCGCTTCGGCGCGGGTCGGCGCCGCCTGGTCGGCAAGGATCGTGCGCAGCTCCTCGCGCGTTTCATCCTTGGTGACCACGGTTCCGATCGGGGCGCAAAGAGTCATGGGCGAATTCCTCTCACTTTCGCGACTGGCTGATCGCGACGGCGATGATGATAATGACGCCGCGCGCGATAAGCTGCTGACTATATTCAAGGCCCATCAACAAAAGGCCGTTATTGATCACGCCGATCATCAACGAGCCGACGATCGATCCGACTACGGTGCCAGCGCCGCCGAACAGGCTGGTGCCGCCTAGCACCGCCGCAGCGATAACGGACAGTTCGTCGCCTTCACCGAGTTGGAAACGACCCGAGTGCAGGCGTCCGGCGTAAAGCATGCCCGCGAGGGCTGCGCCGAGGCTGGAGATGATCAGGACGCGCATCTTGATGCCGCGCGTATCGATGCCGCTGTAGCGCGCCGCGGTCTCGCTGCCGCCGGTTGCAAGCACGCGGCGCCCGAAGGTTGTACGCCGCAGCACTACGTGCCCGACCACGCCGACGACCACGGTCCAAAGAACGAGCACCGGAATGGGGCCGAGGTTGCCGCCGCCGAACAGCCAAATGTAATCGTCGTCGAGAATGGGCACGGACTTGGTCGACGTCATCCACATTGCCGTGCCGCGGGCGATGCCCATCATGGCCAGCGTGGTCAGGAACGACGGAATGCCGACACGGGTCGTGAGCGCGCCATTGACGAGGCCGACGAACCCGCCCGCCGCAAGACCCGCCAAGACGCCGGTCACGGCGCCGAAATGGTCCATCGCGACGGCGACCACGCATGAAATCAGTCCCGCCACCATGCCGATCGATAGGTCGATCTCACCCGCGGACAAGACATAGGTCATGCCGACCGACATGATCGAGATCATAGCGGTCTGCCGGAGGATGTTGAGCTGGTTGTTCGGCTCGAGGAAGCCCTGGTTGAACAGCGTCGCCGAGAAGAAGGCGAAGATCAGCACGAATCCGAGATAGGGAATGTACTGCCGCCAGTTGGCGACCAGAGGCCCGACGAAAGAGTGTCGTGCTGTCGTGTCAGACATGGGCGTAAGCTCGCTGAATGATCTGGGAAAGCTTGCGCTCGGCGAATTGCAGTTGCTCCCCGACATCGTCGTTGGGGTTGGGGTCGTCGAAGGAGTCTCGCGCCGACTCGCTGGCGATGCGCCCGTCAGACATCACCAAAATGCGGTCGGAGGCGGTCAGCAGTTCGGAGAGTTCGGAGGAAATGACGAGCACCGCCTTGCCGCGCGCGGCGAGATCCCTGACGAGCGCGATGATCTCCGCCTTCGAACCGATGTCGACACCACCAGTCGGCTCATCAAGCACGAAGATGTCTGGCTCGGCGTTGAGCCATTTTCCGATGACCACCTTTTGCTGGTTGCCCCCCGAAAGCGTTCGCACCGCCGCATCGCGCGAGGACGTCTTGATGCGCAGGCCCTCGATTTGTCGGTCGGCGGCGGCGGATGCCCTGGCCGAAGACACGAACAGCCACGAGGCCAGACGGTCAAGAATCGAGAGTGACGTGTTCGACTCGACCGAATGCTCGAGAATGAGTCCCTGGCGCAGCCGGTCTTCGGGCACCAATGCCATGCCCTTCGCAATGGCGTCACCCGGGCCCATGATTTCGACCGGGCTGCCCTTGATCAGGATGTCGCCCGCGCGTTTGCGGTCTATGCCGAACAGGACGCGCGCGAGCGCGCTTCGGCCGCTGCCGAGCAGGCCCGCCACGCCAACCACTTCACCGGCATAAAGCGTGAGGTCGACCGAAACAGGCTTTCGGGAGCCGCTCAGACCACGCGTTTCGAGAAGCGGCACACCGCGCGAGGCGCTGAGCCGCTTCACGTCGGAAAAGCCGCGCGAGCGTCGGCCGATGATATATTCGATGATCTTGTCAAGCGTCAGCTCGCTCATCGGCGCGGTGACGACGTGACAACCGTCGCGCAAAATGGTGGCGCGATCCGCGATCCGCGTGATCTCGTCCATGCGATGCGAGACATAGATGATCGCCACGCCCTCCGACCTGAGCCGTCGGAGAAAGGCGAACAGCTTCTCGACCTCGCCGCCGGAGAGCGCGGTTGTTGGCTCATCGAGGATGAGGACGCGGACGTTGCGCGAAATTGCCTTGACGGTCTCGGTGAGCTGGCGCTGACCGGCCGAAAGGTCCCCGACGAGGGCGTTCGGATTGATGTCGACGCCGAGCGTCCCGAAGAGCTCGCGGGCGCGCCGCGCCGCGGTCCTGTCGTCGATCAGTCCGAGGCCGTCCTTGGCCTCATTGTTGAGAAAGATGTTCTGCGCCGCCGTCAGGGTCGGGACGAGGCTCATCTCCTGAAAGATCATGCCAATCCCGGCCCGCTTGGCGGCGTCGGGAGTATGTTCGTTGAGTGGCTGACCGTAGACCTCAATCTCACCGGCAGTTGGCCTGTGAACGCCATTCAAGATCTTAAGGATGGTCGACTTGCCAGCGCCGTTCTCGCCGAGGAGCGCGTGGATCTCGCCGACGCGCACTTCCATGCTGACGTCGTCGAGCGCCGTCACGCCGCCGAAGGTCTTTGTGACGCCTGTCAGGCGAACCGCGACCGGCGGATCTCCCGATAATTCTGCGATAGAGTCGGGCATGGCGACCGCGTCTCCCCGGACCGCATAGGGCTTGGTTAGCGCGAGCCGGGGCTTGCAAGGCTCCGGATCGCTTGTCGGGAGAGTTAGAGGACTGATCCGCCCTACTTCATGCTCTTCACAATTTTGTCAGTCGCGGGCTGATGGTAGATCTCCTTCCAGCTCTGGAGCAGCGTATCGCGGGTCACTGGGGCTGCAGGCAGCGCGACATATGCGGGCGCCGGCTTGCCAATCAGAGCGTAGCCCGCGAGCTCGGCTTCCGTGATTCCCTGATCATAGGGACGCTGGGACGCCAGCCCCTTGATGAACTCGCCTTTGGCCATCGCGATCGCGACATTCTCCCCAAGGTCCTCGTTGATGACGATCAGGTCGTCGCGCCCCGCCGCGCGAGCCGCCGCCATCACGCCTTCGGCGGGAACGTCCCAGACGGCCCAGATC
>JBAUXQ010000161.1:0-3511 GCA_049584355.1 Roseiarcus sp.
GCGCGCTGGCCGCAGGAGATCTGCGCCCCCTCGAAGGCCGGACCGGTCGGCGAGGAGCAGGCGAGCAGGCGCTCGCGATTGCCGAACACGATCTCGGCGTTGGTGCCGACGTCAACGAGAAGCGTGAGCTCCTCCCTGAGGTGCGGGCCTTCGGCGAGCACGACACCCGCCGCATCCGCGCCGACATGGCCGGCGATGCAGGGCAGCGCGTAAACGAAAGCGCCCGGCGCGATCTCGAGGCCGAGTTCGCGCGCGCGCGCTTCGTAAGCCGCGTCGATGGTCAGCGCGAACGGCGCCCCGCCGAGCTCGGTCGGATCGAGGCCGAGAACGAGGTGGTGCATGATCGGATTGCCGACCATTGTAATTTCCATGATTTCGCCGCGCGCAACGCCGGCCTCGCGCGCGGCCTCGCCGATCAGCCCGTCCATCGCCTCGCGCACCGCCCGCGTCAGCTCCTTGTCGCCGCCGGGGTTCATCATCACGTAGGAGACGCGGCTCATGAGGTCTTCGCCGAAGCGGATCTGCGGATTCATCGCCCCGACGGCGGCGACGACCTCGCCGCTCGCGAGATCGGTCAAATGGGCGGCGATCGTGGTCGAGCCGACGTCGATCGCGACGCCAAAGGCGCGCTCGGCGAAGCCTGGCATGATCGCGACGATGTCGCGGCCCTTACGCAGCGCGGCGGTGACTTTCCATTGCCCGGCGCGCAGCGTCTTCTGCAGCGTAGCGAGGGTGGCGAGATCGACGTTCGTCTCGGCGAGGCTCCATTGCTCGCTGAGCGCCTGCTGCAGGCGGCGAAGATCGCTCGCCGGCTCGTGCATGTCCGGCTCGGCGACCTCGACGTAATAGAGGCGCACGACCGGATCGATTTCGATCGGATGGGTCTCGGCGCGCTTGCGCACCACCAGCCGGTGGACCTGGCTTTCTGGCGGCACGTCGACGACGAGATCGCCGCAAATCCTGGCCTGGCACCCGAGCCGCCGGCCGGGAGGGAGAGGGCCGCGTTTGTCGGCGTAACGGCTCTCGACCGCGCCCCAGGGCGTGACATGACCTGCGCTCGAAAGAAGCGCGTGCTTGGCGAAATCGCCCTCGGCGATATCGATCTGGCAGCGGCCGCAAATGCCCCGCCCGCCGCAGACCGAATCGAGATCGACGCCAAGCTCGCGCGCGGCGGCGAGCAGGCTCGCGCCGTCGGCGAATTCGCCCCGCTTGCCGGACGGCGTGAAGACGACGCGATGGGCGCTCAACGGCAACCCCAGCGCGGCTCGAACGCGGGCGGTCGCGGTCAAGGCGGGCCTTCGCGCCCATCGTGCTTGGCGAGAAGGGCCAGGCGGTGGATGTCGTATTCCCGCTCCAGCCGCTCGGCGGCTGCGGCGGCTTCCTTTTCCAGATCGTCGCCGCACTGGGTCGGCTTGCCGCGCCGCCACTCGGCGAGATAGGCGTCGTCGCTCTTCGCGCCAGCGTGCATCGCCGCCGCGTCAATGGCGCGGATGAAGCGCTCCGACAATTCGCGTTTCGCCGACGATCGGCCGGCCTTGACGACGACCTGGCTCGGGATGTCGCGCCAGTAGAGGATGGTCAGGCTGGCCATGGCGCTTCCTTACGTTTCTGTCGCGCCGTCAAGGAAGGCGCGAATGCCCTCGAGGCCGGTGAAGCGGCGCTCAAAGACGAGGCCGAGGCGGTCGGCTGCGGCCTTCGCCTTCGCGGTAAGCTCAGGGTCGTCGAACTGCGCCAAATGGACGACGCGCCGGTAGTTGCCGAAATAATCGTCGCGCAATTGCGGAAAGCGGTCGAGGCCGAGCCCGCGGATGATGAGCGCATCGAAATGGCGGACGAGAAAATCGGTGAGGTAGAACGTGCCGGGCTCTTCCTCGCTGAGGCGCGAGAACGCCTCGTCGCCGGCGTAGAACGCGTAGCAATGCGCGCCCTCGATGCGCCGCACGCCCTCTTCCTCGAGCACACGATCAAGCTCGCCGCCGGTCCCGCAATCGCCGTAGAGGCAGAGGATCTCGTCATAAGACGAGCGATTGGCGCGGATCTTCGCCCGCATCGCCGCCGGGATGCGCCGGGGATGGTTGTGCAGTTGCGCCGGCAGGCAGGCGACATCGATGTGATCGAGCCTGAGCGCCAGAACTTCGCGGGCGAGCGCGCCGCAGGCGATGACGAGTATCCTGCGCGCGCCGTCCCTGCGGCGAGGGTAGCTCGCCTCAGTGAAGATGTCGGCGGCCGCGCGCTCCGCGTGACTGTCATCCCCGCGAACGCGGGGATCCGGATCATGAGGCGGCGACGTTGGTCGCAATGAAGCGGCAGCGAGCGCCCGCGGCGGCTCTCCGGACCCCCGCTCGCGCGAGGATGACAACCTCCCGATTGCGGGTGCGAGGGTCATGGCGGTTCGAATCACACCTTCTCGTGGGCCTGCACTGTCCCCTGCCGGCGCGCGAGCAGCGCCTTGGCGGTCTCGACCGTGACCGCCGCGTCGCGACAATAGGCGTCGGCGCCGATGGCCTCGGCGAAGTTTTCGTTGAGCGGCGCGCCGCCGACCAGCACGATATGGTCGTTGCGCATGCCCTTTTCCTTGAGCGTGTCGATAATGACCTTCATATAAGGCATCGTCGTGGTCAGCAGCGCCGACATGCCGACAATTTCCGGCTGATGCTTCTCGATCGCCTCGAGATATTTCTCGACGCTGTTGTTGACGCCGAGGTCGAACACTTCGAACCCGGCGCCCTCCATCATCATGCAGACCAGGTTCTTGCCGATGTCGTGGATGTCGCCCTTGACGGTGCCGATCACCATCTTGCCCATTTTCGGCGCGCCGGTCGCCGCCAGCAGCGGGCGCAGGATCGCCATGCCGGCTTTCATCGCATTGGCCGACATCAGCACTTCCGGCACGAACAGAATGCCGTCGCGAAAGTCGATGCCGACGATGCGCATGCCCTCGACCAGCGCCTTGGTCAGGACGTCGTAAGGCGCCCAGCCGCGGTCGAGCAGAATCTTGACGCCGTCTATGATCTCTTCCTTGAGGCCGTCGTAGAGGTCGTCATGCATCTGCTCGACGAGTTCATCGTCGGCGAGCGTCTTAAGATCGAGTTCGTCGTCCGCCATTGGCGCTGTTCCCGCTCGATGTGTAGCCGGCGCGATCCTCGCGCCGTTCGCGCAATAGCGTCTAGAGGTTAATGGAAAGCGCCCGCGGCGCAGACCCCAAAATGCGCCGGCATTATCCTGTGCCGCCCCGGCGAGACCAAACACAATTATCACGCGCGGACGTTCAATTTTGTGGCCCACCGCGCCCCACGCCGCCTGCCGAGCGCCGAGGAACTGCGAGCCGACACGTTCCCATTCGTCGTGCCGGCTAAAGGCGGCCGTCTCAGTCGCGAGCAATAGCCACCTTGTGCTCGGCAACCGGAATCATCGCCCTGACCTTCTTGACCCGGGCGGGATCGATCCGGGCGGAAACGACCCCGACGCCGTCTGAGGCCTTGGCGATCACGTGGCCCCAGGGGTCGGCGAC
>JBAUXQ010000162.1:0-2856 GCA_049584355.1 Roseiarcus sp.
GACAGAAACCGCGCGAAGAACTCGCTGGTCATAAACAGCTTGGGATGAAACACGGTAGGGTAAATGGCGAGGCGAAAGCCTGCCGCTCGCACGGAACGGGTCGAGCGTCGGTCCAGGATGAATTTGTGAGACAAGTAATGGACCGTTTTGCGAAAAACTCGCCTCAACCAACCCGGCGGGGCTTGCCAACTTCCTATGCCGCAGGACTCGGCGTTGGAATGGACCAGCTGTTCGTACGTTGTGTTCGCCAATGCCCGCATAGCCCTTTAACGGAGCTTGTCGGCAATAGTTCCCTTGATCCGGGCGAGCTACGCATTTTCGTCGCGTGGCTTTCCCATGAGCGCAGGTTGAAAAAGTGCGGCGGAGGCGAGCGTGCAGGCGAGCGATAGGGCCAGGAGCTTGCCCATGCTCGCCGTACCCGGGTGACTGGAGAAGGAAAGACTTCCGAAAGCCGTTGCGGTCATAAGGGCGCTGAAGAGCACCGCGCGGGTCAGCGGAGATTGCAGGAAATCGGACTGTCCAGACCGCCAGGCCATCACATAATAAATCTTGAACGCCACGCCGACGCCGAGGAGGACGGGCAGCGCGATGATGTTCGCATAGTTGAGCGGGAAATTCAGGAGCGCGCATAGCTCGAGCGTAACCACAGCCGCCAACAGAAGCGGCGCGAGCGTGAGCAGGACGTCGCTTACCCTCCGCAGGGCGATCCAAAGCAACACGGCGATCGAGATGAGCGCGCAGACGCCTGCGACAACGAACGCGTGAATAATTGTCGCGCCCCATTCCAGTTGACCGATCGCGGGCCCGGTCGCTGTGGGCTCGGCCCGCATCACCGCGCGGGCGAATTCGGCTGCGGAAAACTCCGGTCCGGCTTTCGGGACCAGCTCCACGCGCGCGCGACCGTCGGGGGTCACCCAGGATCGCCGGGTCGCTTCGGGCAGCGACGCAAGGGTGACGCTTTCTGGCCGCAAAGCATGGCGGAGGGCGTCCAGGTCCATCGCCAGCGGGCGGGTCAGGACGGCCTGCATCGACGCTCGCACGCTCGGCGGCGCTGCCGCGAGCTTGTCGAGATCCGCCGCAAGACGCTTTGCGGCGTCGCCGCCCGGACCGGGCGCAGCGTCAGCCAGCAACAAGAGGTTCTGGGCCCCGCTCTTAAGGGCTGCTATATTGTCCGCGTCGGTTGGCGGCGCGGGGCGCTGGGCTGGGTTCAAGACGCCATCGAGTTTGTCGGCTGCGCTCTTGATGGCGGCGATCTTGGCCGGTTGGTCACTGGGAATGAAGCTGTCCACCGTCCTGGCCTGACCGACCTGCGGCAGCGCCGAAAGCCTCTTCGCAACGTCTGCAGCGGCGGCGGGCGATGCGGTCAGGACCTCCATCAAATTGGCGTTCATGAGAGGGTCCTGGCTCAATTCGTGGTAGGTCGCCATCGCCTCCTCATTGGGACTACGCAGGTCGAGCGGGTTGAAATCGAAGCGCAAATGCAGCAGCAGCGGCAGGCCGGCCACGACGACAAGCGTCGTTGCGACGACCACCGCCATCCGATGTCGTCCGAGGAACCGATCCACCGGCGCCATGGCCGCGTAGCCGAGCGGATGCGGCTCTGGAGGCGGATTCAAGATTTGAAGAAGGGCCGGCAGCAGGAGCATGCTGGTCAGATAGGCTACTCCCATGCCAAGGCCGGCGATAAGGCCGAGTTCGGCCATGCCGGTGTAATGGGTTGGCAGGAACGACATGAAACCGGCTGCGGCGGACGCCGAGGCCAGCGTCAGAGGAAGCCCGACGCCCAGGCTGGTCAGCGCCACGGCTTTCCGTAGATCTCCGCACGCTTGCCGCTCAGCGCGGTAACGGACGCTGAACTGGATCGCAAAATCGGCTCCAAGCCCGACGCATAGAACAGCGAAGGCGAGCGAGATCGGGTTGAAGGCTCCCACGACCAGCAGTCCGACCGCCGCGGTGATCGCGAGACCGGCGCCCAACGTCAGGGACACCGCCAGCACGATCTTGAAAGAGCGTAGAGCCAGCCACAGGATCAGGAGGACAAGAGCCGTGGTGACGATTCCGTTGATCAAAGCGCCTTGTTGCAGGGTTGAAAATTCCTGATCGACGATTGGGACGGGACCGGTCAGCCGGACGCGAGCATGAAAATCGGATGCGAGGTCTGCTCGCTCGCCGGCTTCGCGAATCGCCGCAGTCGCTTGCCGACCGGGCTCCAACGAACTGAAGTCGAGTTTCGGCCAGATTGCGATCAGCCGGCGCCTGTCGCCCGGGTTCGGCTGCTCGCTTTGCAGAAATTCCTTCCAGGAAAAGCTGGTGGGGCGTCCCGCCAACACGCTCTCGACGGTGTATGCGAGTTGATTCAGCGTTTGCGGCATGCTCTCGAACATGCCCATCTGAGCGGCGCCAAGGCTAAGCGAAAACGCTTGAATCAAGCCGCGCAGGCTTGGGTCCCTCGCCAGGATTGCGAGGCTCGGGCTGGCCCCCTCAAACTGGGTCAGAATGCCTGTGAGCTGAGGCCTATCGAGGAACAACAGCCCATTTCTCTCAAAAAACCTTCCCCCGCCGAGTTCCTCGACCGAGCGGAAAAGTCCGTCGTGTTCCGACAGCTGATCGGCCAACGCGGTCGCCGCGGCGTCAGCCAGTTCCGGCGTTGGAGCGTCGACCACCGCGAGGATGCCTTGCGTGCTTTGCGGGAAAGCCGCCTCATAGGCCAGTTCCCGCTGCCGCCAGGGAAGATCGGCCGAGATCAAGGCGTTGACGTCGGTGTTGATAGAAAAATGGCGGACGGCGTAGACGCCGGATAACGCGGTCAAAAGACGAAAGCGATAAAGATCTGAAGTGGATGACGCGAAGTCCATC
>JBAUXQ010000163.1:0-12109 GCA_049584355.1 Roseiarcus sp.
TTTCCTGAAGAACGAAGCCCAGGTCGAGACGGCTAGCGGCAGCCCGACTCAAGCTGAAGGAGCGGCCGACGCGCCATAGGCCGAGGCGGTAAAGCGCCTCCAAATCCGTGCGCGGGAAACCAAGCCAGCGGAAAGGAAATCAAAGGAAAAAACAACGAAATCCAAATCGAGCGGAGGAAATTCCAAAGCGTCTTCCATCCACCGATCGAGACTTTTCAATTGCTTAAGGCGGTCCGAAGGGCGCGAACCTCGAATTCCGACCCGGGCGTTAAAAACGGGGCTTGACGTCAAACAGCAAGAGGGGCGGGCGCTCCCCTCGCCGGCCCAGACTAAGCACACGATAGCGCGATATTCCGATTATCGCAAGAAATTGTCGCATTGTCGGTTATTCCTCATATTCAGCCAACCCCTCCGCGTTTCTTGCACGCGGCTCCCCCGCGTCCGCCCTGGCGTTTCGGTCCAGACGCGGCTTGCTCCAGGCAGCAAGCGGGGTTGGAGAGTTCGTCAGCCCAGGCGCTGCAAGGCCGCGCGAGCTTGACTGTTGTTGGGATTAACCACCACAGCGCGTTGGTAGGACTCGACCGCCTTCGCGTGGTTGTTCAATTTCTCGTAGCAGAATCCGAGACCCGACCAGGCTTCCGAGTTGTTGGCGTTCACGTTGAGCGCGGCGTTGAAGTCCTCGATCGCCGCATCGAATTTGCCGGTGGCCATCAAACTCTGGCCCCGAGCCTGGTAGGGCTCGCCGGCAAAGGGATCGCGATCGATCGCGTTATTGAAGTCGGTGATCGCCTGGACGTTGTCGCCCTGGCGCTGATAGATCAGGCCGCGCGCGTGATAGGCCTGCGCGCCCTCGGGATTGAGCTTGATCGCCTGGTTGAGGTCGGCGAGCGCGGCGGGAAAGTCGTTTTGCGACCGCAAAAGGTTGCCTCGCCCAAGATAGGCGGCTGCATCATTGGGATTGACGATGATCGCCTGGTTGAAATCCTGCAGCGCCAGATTGTCTTTCCTGGTTTGCCGATATGCCAGAGCCCGATTGGTGTAGGCGCCGGAGAAATTCGGATCAAGCTCGATCGTGTGAGTAAAATCCTCGATCGCATTGGAATATTGGCCGAGCTTCGCATAGACGACGCCGCGGGTGTTGTACGCGGCCGGGTCACGCGGATTGCGCTCAATGACTTCGGTGAGCGAGGCGATGTTGCCGGTGTTGGAGGCTTGAGCGGCTTCTCCAGCGTCGACCTCGGCCACGTGGGTCGTCGAATTGAAGCCGCCGATGGTTTCGCTGCATCCGGCCAGCATGAGCGCGGTCGCGGCCAATCCCGCCGGCATCCAACCGCTCTTCACCGCCGATCTTCCGATCATCGCGCGCAAAACTCCGCGACGGCCAATCCGGAACAACCGTCTCGATCGATGGCTGGCGACGCCATTTCCAAATCCCCGCCGGTCAGGCGCGCTTCCCCGAAGCATCGCCGCCATGCTCCGGCCCGAATCAGCCGGCGGACCGCGGCGCTCCAGGGACGGGCTTCGGCTTCATCGGAAGAAGGCCCTCGCGCTGCAACTTCTTGCGCGCGAGCTTGCGCGCGCGCCGGACCGCTTCGGCCTTCTCTCGCGCCCTCTTTTCCGACGGCTTCTCGTAATGTCCGCGGAGCTTCATTTCGCGGAAAATTCCTTCACGCTGCATTTTCTTTTTCAGGGCCTTAAGGGCCTGATCGACATTGTTGTCGCGAACGAGTACCTGCACGGATAATCCTGTGTATCGAGGCTGAGCCTCATAAGAAGTGAAGATTGGCGCGAACCGCAATCGCACTCGCTCCCTGGAAGCGACCGCCGCGGAATTGTTCGGCCTTTACCAGAGAGGCTATTTCTTGTCTAGAGCGCCGGCGCCTCTGCACCCGCGGCCAACGATCCGGTTCCCTTGGCGCGTCGATCGTGGCATAGAACAATTCAGTCTGGAACTTGCGCGATGAACAGATTTGAGCGGCGTCCGATCGACGCAGGCGAAGCGAAAATTGAATTTGTTGACGGCGAATATCGCATCATCCGTCCGGGGGCCTTCGTGCGTTGCGCCGTCACCGGTGAGCCGATCCCTCTCGAGGAACTTCGCTATTGGAGCGTCGATCGGCAGGAGGCCTATTCCAGTCCGGCCGCCTCGATGAAGCGGGAGTGCGAGCACAGTTAGGGGACGCCGCACGGATGACCATATACGCGTTTCAGTAGTTGTTGGCGTGCCCATACCGCTTGGCGCGGGAATAGGCCAGCGCGCGGTCGATCGTTAATCGCCCCGCCTTTAGCCGCTCGTCATCGAATGGGTGGGGCGTATTGGATGCCGCCGGAGTTCCACAACTGATTGAGCCCGCGCGGAATGGCGAGCTGGGTTTTCGAGCCCAGGTTGCGCTCAAAGACTTCGCCGTAGTTTCCAACATATCGGACAATGTTCGCGGCCCAGTCGTTGCTGAGCCCGATCTGCCCGCCGAAGTCTCCGCTCGTGCCGACTAGGCGCATAACCTCGGGCTTCTGCGATTTCAGCGCCTGATTGATGGTCTTTGAACTGACCCCGAGCTCCTCGGCGTTGACCATGGCGAAATAGGTCCATTTCACGACACTGATCCATTGCAGGTCGCTGTCGCGCACCACCGGACCCAAGGGCTCCTTTGAGATCACGTCCGGGAGAATGACGTGATCCCTTGGATTGGAGAGGCGCAGCCGCAGCGCATAGAGCTGGGAAAGGTCGCTGGTCAGGACTGAGCATTGACCGGCGTCGTAATTCTTGATCGCCTGGTCGGTCGACGAGGAGACGACCTCCTGGAGGGTCATGCCGTTGCTGGTGAAGAAATCAGCGAGATTGTCGATCGTGGTGGTGCCGCTTTGCACGCACACCTTGGCGCCGTCGAGCTCCAGCGCCGAATTGATCCGCATGGCGCGGGGGGCCATGAATCCCTGCCCGTCGTAATAGGTGATGCCGACAAAAGTCAGGCCGAAATCGGCTTCGCGCCCCATCGTCCAGGTCGAGTTGCGCGACAGGACGTCGATCTTGCCGTCTCTCAACGCCTGAAACCGGGCGTCGGCCGAGAGCGGCACGAGCTTGACCTTGTTGGGATCGCCAAAGATGGCGGCGGCGATCGCGCGGCAGAAATCGACGTCGAATCCAGTCCAGATTCCCCGTTGGTCGACGAACGAGAATCCCGGCAATCCCTCATTGACGCCGCAGATCAAAGACCCGCGCGCCTTGACCTGGGTCAAGGTCGGGGACGACGCGAACGCGGAGGCGCCAACGGTCATCGCCAATAGAAACGTCAAGAGGGCCCATTTTAGGGCTATCCGACGTGGCCTCGTCGCTCTTTCCGGAGGAACCATGCGGCAGTTCACCGTCGACCCCTTCCGATGACAGTAGCCCAGAGACAAGCCAGAGAAAACTGGCTTGGTCCACCTAAGGTTCGCCGCAAGCAGGGGTCCTCCTCCAGTGACGGCGGCGGCTCAAGCCAAGGCGAGCGCCTTCCGGGTGGCTTCGAGAAAGGCGTGCCCATACCACCGGCATGGCTCAAGATGCGCGCCTTCGGCCCATTCGTTCCAAGCATTGATGAACACCGGCGTCATGGGAGCTTGGCGGCCTGCTGCGTCGCGTCGGGACTGTCGGATAATCTCGACGAGCCAATTACGATAAAAGTCGGGCGAGGTGTTGACGTAAATCGACGCCAGATTACCGAACCTCGGGCTGCTATCAAACATCGTGAAGGCGCCGCGAAAGACGGGCTTGCCGCGGCTGTTCTGCTGCATAAACCGATCTCTGCATATCGCCGGATTTTTCAGATAACCTTCGAATTTTTTATTGAAGAACGATGAGTTCTCCGCTCCCTTCACTCGAAACTCCTGAATATCTCCGGAAGGTGGAAACTGGAGCACGCCGTCCAGGCCGGCGTCATCGACCGTGCCATAGCCGGGGACGCTCATGATCAGGATTTCTCCCAGCCCAGCGTCGCGGCACGCCTGACGCCAATAGTCGATTGCCGAGCGGTCGGCCATCAAATTCTGCCTGTAGATGGAGATGACTGGCTTGCCTTGATAGCGAAGATAGCGATCGTCTTTCAGATAAGGGACAATACTGTGAATGAATTCGCAGTCCATTTTTGGATCGTGGCGCTGGGCGATAATGACGTCCCGTTCGTCAATCCATCGCTTGGACCAAGATTCATTCGCCCACATCAGGCAATATTTCATGTCGATGTCTTTGTTTTGGCGCAACATTTCCAATGGCCCGTCCATAAGACGCTGGCCCGAGAACCAATAATAGTAAAAACAAAAGCCGCTCACGCCGTAGTTTTTCGCCAAAGCGGCTTGAGCACGCATAGTCTCCAGGAGCCGCAAATCGTAAAAGCCAAGATCGGCCGGCAAATGTGGCTGATAGTGACCGTAAAAAAAAGGCTGCGCCTTGGTGATCTGCGTCCACTCCGTGAACCCTCGCCCCCATGCAGCTTCATTTAGAGGAACGGGATGAAACTGGGGCAGATAAAACGCAATGAGCTCGCACGGCGAGACGTCGACTGCGTTTGACGGGCGATACGGCTGGTAAAACTGCGACTTCTTGGTAAGTATTGTATTCAGATATTCATAATAATCATGTTGCGCGACGAGCGTCTCATCGATCATAAAGTTTATCGTTTCGCTCATGGCGCTTTATTCCACGGCAGCCCACGATATCAACATAATCTTTGTATCCAGACGAATTCAGTCGTGTCAACAACTGAAGGAAGACCCGCCGTGGTGGGACGCGCGCCGCTTTGGTCTACACGCTCAATCCCGTGGGAATCGTGCCCCGCCCCGCCTGATCCCGTCCCTTTCCCGTTTATGGGTCCAAGCCATGGGGCGAAGTTGACAACGTCCGGCTGCTGAACTGACCCGAGTGACAACTTGGCTCGCTTCCTGCTCTCACGGACGAACCCGTCGCAATCGGATTGCACCCCTTTCCGGTGCGATGTACGAACTCGTCGCGATCGGATTTGCGAATTCTTAGTCCGCGCGATTGGGAAACGGGGCAATGGTTGAGTGGTTCGATGATCTCTTTGTCGGCATGCGCTTCAAGAGCCCCGAGAAATGCGTAACCCGCGAAGAGATCAAGCGGTTCGCTTCCGAATATGATCCCCAACCCTACCATCTCGACGAGGCGGCCGCTCAGCGCTCGGTCTTCGAAGGCCTCGCCGCCTCGGGCTGGCACACGGCGGCGATGGCGATGCGCCTCGCCGTTGAAACGCGCCCGTTCGGGCCGCACCCGCTGCTCGGGCTTGGCGTGGACGATCTGCGATGGCTCGCCCCGGTGCGGCCGGACGATGTGATCCATCTTGAAGGCGAGGTCGTCGAACTCACGCCCTCGCGGTCGAAGCCGCAGGGGATCGTCCGGGTCAAATGGACGGCGTTCAATCAACGTGACGAGCCCGTCTACACGTTCAATCCGATTGCAATCGTGCCGCGCCGCCCCACCTGAAGGATAGGCCGCGTTCGATTTCGCTTGCACTGGGCGGCGAGATAGTTCATATGTGAACGTTATTGCGGCGTTGACGCCGCGGCCGCCGTCATGGGCGGGTTTCCGCTGGTGACCCGGAGAGTGCGATGCCGACATACAAGGCGCCGGTGAGCGACACCGTTTTTCTGCTCAACGACGTGTTCAATTACGCCAACTACGCCAACGCCCCGGGATTTTCGGAGGCCCCGATCGACATTGTCGAGGCGGTGCTCAGCGAGGGCGCGAAATTCGTCGAGGAGGTCGTCCAGCCGCTCAACCGCGTCGGCGACATCGAAGGCTGCAAGCGCCGCGACGACGGCAGCGTGACCACGCCCAAGGGCTTCAAAGAGGCCTATAAGGCGCTGGTCGACGGCGGATGGGTGGGACTGGCGGGCGATCCCGCATATGGGGGCCAAGGCCTGCCGCTCTTCCTGGCGGTCCTGTTCAGCGAATACGGCTATGGCGCCAATATCGCCTTCTCGATGTATCCCGGCCTCACCAATGGCGCGGTCGCGGCGCTGACCGTCCACGGCAGCGACGAGCTCAAGGCCCGCTATCTGCCGAAAATGACCACCGGCAAGTGGACAGGCACGATGTGCCTGACCGAGCCCCATTGCGGCACCGATCTCGGCCTCATCAAGACCCGCGCGGTCCCAGAGTCCGACGGCTCCTACGCCATCACCGGCCAGAAGATTTTCATCTCCGCCGGAGAGCACGACCTTGCCGATAACATCGTCCACCTGGTGCTGGCGCGAATCGAGGGCGCGCCGGCAGGGGTGAAGGGCATTTCGCTCTTCCTGGCGCCGAAATTTCTGCCGGGCGCCGATGGCGGCGTCGGCGAGCGCAACGGCGTCATGTGCGGCTCGATCGAGCACAAGATGGGCATTCACGGCAACACCACGGCCGTGCTCAATTTCGACGGCGCGAAGGGCTGGCTGGTCGGCGAACAGCACCGCGGCCTTCCGGCGATGTTCGTGATGATGAACGGCGCGAGGCTCGGCGTCGCCGTCCAGGGCCTCGGCGTTTCCGAGGTCGCCTATCAGAACGCCGCGGCCTACGCCAGGGAGCGCCGGCAGGGCCGCTCGCTCAAAGGCCCGGTCGAGCCGGACAAGCCGGCCGATCTGCTGCTGGTCCATCCCGACGTCCGCCGCATGCTGCTCGAAGTGCGAGCCTTCAATGAAGGCGCCCGCGCGCTTCTGGTCTGGATCGCCCTCACCCAGGACGAGGCCCGCCATGCCCCGGACGACAAGGCGAGGCAGGCGGCCGACGATCGGCTCGGCCTGATGACGCCGGTGCTCAAGGGCGTGTTCACCGATTGCGGCTTCGCCAACGCGGTCAAGGCGCAGCAGGTGCTCGGCGGCCACGGCTATATCGCCGAATGGGGCATGGAGCAGTTCGTGCGCGACGCGCGCATCGCCATGATCTACGAAGGCGCCAATGGCGTGCAGGCGCTCGACTTGGTCACCCGCAAGCTGCCGAAGGACGGCGGCCGGGCGCTGATGGCGTTCCTGGGCGAAGTGTCGCAGTTCCTGGCGGCGGAGAAGAGCGACGCGACGCTCACCCCCTATCTCGGCGGCCTCCAGGCCGCGCTGGGTCATCTGCAGCAGGCGAGCTTATGGCTGTCGCGCAATGGCGTCGCCGATCCCAACAACGCAGGCGCCGCGTCGACCGATTACATGCATCTCTTCGGATTGACCGCGCTCGGCTATATGTGGGCGCGCGTGGTCAAAGCGGTTCTGGCTCGCCAGGCCAAGGGTGAGAGCAATCCCGCTCTTGACACCAAATTGATCCTCGCCAAGTTTTTCGGCGAGCGTATGCTGCCGGAAACGGCGGCTCATCTGGCGCGGCTCAGCGCTGGCGCTTCGACGCTGATGGCGCTCCCCGTGGAAGCGTTCTGAGAGCGCGTTTGAGGGAGGTCTCGGACGATGACGATCGAAGCGGCGACTGGTTTGGCGGGAGGCTGCCAGTGCGGCGCAGTGCGTTACCGGCTCATGGGGGAGCCGACCGGCGTCAACATCTGCCATTGCCGGATGTGCCAGAAGGCGAGCGGCGGACCGTTCATGGCCTTTGGCGGGGTGCGAATGTCGGAATTCGCCGTCTCCAGAGGAGTGGTCTCGACCTTTGCCAGTTCGGACATTGCCGAGCGCGGCTTCTGCGGGCAATGCGGAACACCGCTGACTTATCATCGCCTCGGCAGCGACCGCGTCAGCGTCACGCTCGGCAGTCTCGATGATCCAAACGCGGTAGAGCCGGCGACGCAACTCGGCGCCGAATCGAGCGTGCGCTGGTTGCCGCGCGCGCTCGGCGCTCCGGAGACGAGTGTAGAACAATGGCTGGCGCGGGCGAAGATTCAATCCGTGCACAATCGCCAGCATCCCGATCACGAAGCTTGAACGCCGCGCGCGGCTCGCGCGGCAGGGAGAATACCAATGAGCGACGCCTTCATTTATGATCATGTGCGAACGCCGCGCGGGCGCGGGAAGCCGGACGGCTCGCTGCATACCGCCTCAACGCTCCAGTTGGCGGCGACCGCCTTGAGAGCGATCAAGGATCGCAACCATCTCGATCCGCTTGACGTCGACGACGTCGTCATGGGCTGCGTCGATCCGGTCGGCGAAGCGGGCGGCGACATCGCCCGGATGGGCGCGCTCGCCGCGGGCTTTGGCGACACCGTGCCGGGCGTGCAGATCAACCGCTTCTGCGCCTCGGGCCTCGATTCGGTCAATTTCGCCGCCGCTCAGGTGATGAGCAGACAGCACGAGCTCACGATCGGCGGCGGGGTCGAATCGATGAGCCGGGTCGGCATCGGCGCATCCGGCGGCGCATGGCCCGCCGATCCTTCGCTCGCGATTCCAGCCTATTTCATGCCGCAGGGCGTCTCGGCCGACCTGATCGCGACCAAGTATGGCTTCTCGCGCGACGACGTCGACGCTTACGCAGTCGAGTCGCAGAAGCGGGCGGCGGAAGCGTGGAAGGAGGGCCGGTTCAAGCGCTCGATCGCGCCGGTCCTCGACGCCAACGGCTTGCCGCTGCTCGACCACGACGAGCACATGCGGCCGAGCACCGACATGCAGTCGCTGGCTTCGCTCAAACCCTCGTTCGTCATTCCCGGCGAGCAAGGGGGCTTCGATGCCGTCGCCATTCAGGCCCATCCGGAGGTCGAGCGCATCATCCATGTCCATCACGCCGGCAATTCGTCGGGCATCGTCGACGGCGCCGCGGCGGTGCTTCTGGGTTCGCGCGAGGCCGGGGCGAAGGCTGGCCTCAAGCCGCGCGCGCGGGTGCGGGCGTTCGCCAATATCGGTTCGGAGCCGGCGATCATGCTGACCGGCCCGGTCGACGTGACGAAGAAGGTGCTGGCCCGCTCCGGCATGAAAATGAGCGACATCGATCTCTTCGAGGTCAACGAGGCCTTCGCGGCGGTCGTTCTGCGCTTCCTTCAGGCGTTCGACGTCGACCCGGGCAAGGTCAACGTCAATGGCGGCGCGATCGCCATGGGCCACCCGCTCGGCGCCACGGGAGCGATGATCCTCGGCACCGCGCTCGACGAGCTCGA
The DNA here is from genome assembly GCA_049584355.1 of Roseiarcus sp. GTDB lineage: Bacteria > Pseudomonadota > Alphaproteobacteria > Rhizobiales > Beijerinckiaceae > Roseiarcus. The sequence continues at coordinate 9,048 of JBAUXQ010000163.1, forward strand.
GCGCACCGGCAAGGGCGCTGCGCTCATCACGCTGTGCATCGGCGGCGGCATGGGCACCGCCACGATCATCGAACGCGTCTGACCTCGAGCGGAGACCCGCGACCATGAACCTGACCAATTTCCGCTTCGAAACCGACGCCGAGGGCGTCGCGCTCGTGACCTGGGACATGCCGGGCCGCTCGATGAACGTGATCAACAACGAGGTGGTCGAAGAGCTCGGCCGGATCGTCGATAAGATTGCGACCGACGAAGCGATCAAAGGCGCCGTGTTCACGTCCGGCAAGGACGGTTTCGCGGCGGGCGCGGACCTGACGATGCTCGAGACCGCCGGCCATGAATACGCGCGCCGCGCCAAGGCCGAAGGCAAGGAAGCTGCGATGCGCGCCTTCGTCGATCGCGTCCGGCAGTATCCACTGATCCTCAGGCGGCTCGAAACCTGCGGCAAACCCATAGCCGCAGCGATCAACGGCGTATGCATGGGCGGCGGCTTCGAACTGGCGCTCGCGTGCCACTATCGCATCGTCGCCGATCTGGACAAGGCGCGGGTCGGACTGCCGGAGATCAAGGTCGGGCTCTTCCCCGGCGGCGGGGGCACCCAGCGCATCGCGCGGCTGATGCCGACGCCGGAGGCGCTGCAGATGCTGCTCAAGGGCGATCATATCCGCCCCGCCGCGGCCAGGAAAATGGGCCTCGTGCACGAGGTCGCGCCGGCCGATCAGATCGTCGCGCTCGCCAAGGCCTGGGTGAAGGCCAACCCGAGCGCCAAGGCGCCGTGGGACGACCCGAAGTTCAAGCTGCCGTCCGGCAAGGTCTTCTCGCCCCAGGGCATGATGATCTGGCCGCCGGCCAACGCCATCTATCGCCGCGAAACTTATGACAATTATCCCGCGGCGAAAGCGGTCCTGACCTCGGTGTTCGAAGGCCTGCAGCTGCCGATGGATCTCGGGCTCGCGGTCGAGGCCAAGCATTTCGCCAACATCCTCCTCTCGAAGGAAGCCGCGGCGATGATCCGCTCGCTGTTCCTGTCGATGGGCGAGCTCAACAAGGGCGCGCGCCGTCCGGCCAACGTCCCGCCGACGAATTTGCGCAAGATCGGCGTGCTCGGCGCAGGCCTGATGGGCGCTGGCATCGGCTATGTCTCGGCCAGCGCTGGGCTCGAGGTGGTGCTGATCGACCGCGACCAGGAATCGGCCGACAAGGGCAAAGCCTATTCGGAGAAGATCGTCAGTTCCCAGATCGCCAAGGGGCGCGCCAAGACCTCCGACAAAGAGGCGCTGGTGGCGCGCATCAGGGCGACCGCCGACTATTCCGAGCTCAAGGGTTGCGATCTCATCATCGAGGCGGTGTTCGAGGATCGCGCGGTCAAGGCCGAGGCGACCAGGAAGGCGCAGGCGGTCGTCGGGCCGGACGTCGTCTTCGCCAGCAACACCTCGACCCTCCCGATCTCCTCGCTCGCCGCAACATCGCTGAACCCCGAGCGTTTCATCGGCGTGCATTTCTTCTCGCCGGTCGAGAAGATGATGCTCACCGAGATCATCATGGGAGAAAAGACCGACGCGAAGGCCCTGGCGACGGCGATGGACTATGTGCGCGCGATCAAGAAGACGCCGATCGTCGTCAACGACTGCCGCGGCTTCTATGTCAACCGCTGCGTCGGCAATTACATGGTGGAAGCCCACGCGATGGTCATGGAGGGTGTGCCGCCGCCGATGATCGAAAATGCCGCCAAGATGGCCGGCATGCCGGTCGGGCCGCTGGCGCTCAATGACGAAGTCGGCATCGACCTGTCGTGGAAGATCCTTCAGGCGGCGAAGAACGATCTCGGCGCCAACGCCGTCGATCCGGCCCAGGAGAAGCTCATCGAAGCGTTGGTGGTCGGGCACGGCCGGCTCGGCCGCAAGAACGGCAAGGGCTTCTATGACTACCCGGCGAATGGGCCGAAGAGCCTGTGGCCTGGCTTGGCGTCGATCGTCGGCAAAAAGCTCGATCCCGACACGATCAGCGTCAAGGACCTCAAGGACCGGTACCTGTTCACGGTCGCGCTCGAAGCGGCGCGCTGCCTGTTCGAAGGCATTGTCACCGATCCGCGCGAGGCCGATGTCGGCTCGATCCTGGGCTTCGGCTACGCGCCCTATACCGGCGGCGCCATTTCGTTCATCGACGGCATCGGTCTCAAGGCCTTCGTCGCCAGGGCCAAGGCGCTGGCGACGAAATACGGGCCCCGATTCGAGCCCGGCGACAAGCTGACTGCAATGGCCGAGCGCGGCGAGACGTTCTACGGAATCTACGGCGAGAAACAGAGGGCGGCTTGAGGCCAACCGGGGGCGACAGTCCAGCGTCTTGCGTTGGGCGTCAGCACTCGATCATATCTGCTGCTAACAGATTGATTTGGCACGACTTTTGCGGAACGAACGATTGCCAGGAAGCGTTGGAGATGACACCATCCTCACGGAATCAGGAGAACCCGCATGGCCAGCGCCGACTTCCGCCGCCAACTCGAAGGGTACGGCCTCACCACCGCCAATATCCTTTACCACATGCCCGACCATCCGGGGATCCTGCAAAATTTCATCTGGCAGCAGCACGACCTCCATCCGCATTTTCCCGAGCTGAGGAGATTTCTGGATTTCTGGTCGCGCGAACTCGAGGGCCTGCTGCACTCCGTTACCGTCGCCCACGCCCGCCTGATCAGGCCGGCGGAATTCAAGGCGATCGGCGCGGAGTTCAGGCTGCACTGAGGCCGACGAGCCACGCGTCGCGTCCGGCCACGGGCGCTACGTCGACTCGGCGGCCACTCCAGGCGCAGCGACGTCTGCCTGGTCGCCGATCGCCTCAAGGAATGAGCGTCGGAATCCTGCGCGGGAAAAATGGGCGCGGGCATATTCGAGCTGGAGACGCGACGCCTTGCGCCAAGAGGCGTCGTCCAGGAGCAATCTCACCGCTGCGTCGGCCAGACCGCGCGCGTCGTCGGCGATGGCGACGCATTGTTCGATGCCGGGCAGGCCCTGGGCGCCGACGTGCGTGGTGACGAGGGGCAACCCCTCTCGCAGCGCTTCGACCAC
>JBAUXQ010000164.1:0-4896 GCA_049584355.1 Roseiarcus sp.
GGGCGTGGGTGTCGATGAGGCCCGGCAGGACCAGCTTGCCGGAAACGTCGACGGTCTCCCTGGCGCTGCTGGAAAGGATCGAAGGCTCGACCGCGGCGATGCGGCCGTCGCGAACGGCGACATCGAAATTTCCGTCGAGGCCTGAAGCCGGACAGATGACCCGTCCGCCGCGCAGCAACAGGTCGTAGCCGCTTCTCACTGACATAATCTGCGCCTCCTTCGGCAGTGCCGCGGCACGGTAGCGCGTTTCAGCGTGGCCGGTAAGATGGCGAGTGGCAGCCATCCCATCCGCGCCGGGCCGCCTTAAGTTGCTGCGCTGGTCTCTCGAACGATCCTGGCGACCCAATCGGCAATCGCAAGGCTCGAAGTGAGCCCAGGGGATTCAATCCCGAATAGATTTATCAACCCGGCCACGCCGTGGCCCCTTTGGTCCTGGATGAGAAAATCCGCGCTCGATCCGCCGGGGCGCTCGATCTTCGGCCTCACCCCTGAGTAGTCCGGCTGTAACGCGCCATCGGGCAGGTCCGGCCAATAGGAACGAATGGCTGCATAGAACGCGTCCCCCCGTCCGGGATCGACGGCGTAATCAATCGCCTCGATCCATTCGACATCCGGACCGAAGCGGGCTCGGCCGCTGATATCCAACGTCAGATGGATTCCGAGTCCCCCCAGCGTCGGTATCGGATAGATCAAGTGCGAAAAGGGCGAGGGCGCGGCAAGGGCGAAATAGTTGCCTTTGGCCAAATGCAGCGGCGGAATTTTTTCCCGCGGCATTCCGGCAATCGAACGCGCCAGCGCTTGTGCGCCGAGACCTGCTGAATTGACCACGATATTCGCGGCAATTTGCGTCGGATTCGGTCCTCCAGTCTCAATGATCAGCCCACCTGCGGCAGTTCGGCCGGAAACCACGGGCGTCTCCAGAGCTAGCATCGCGCCGCGCTGCTCCGCGTCGCCCAGGAGAGCCAGCATGAAGGCGTGGGAGTCAATGATGCCCGACGACGGCGAAAGCAGCGCCTTTGTTACGGCGAGCGCCGGTTCAAGCCCGCGCGCCTCATCGCGGCCGAGCCAGCCCAAGTCCGTAACGCCGTTGGCCTCGGCTTGCCTTTTGATGGCGGCAAGTTCTCCGATTTCGCCTTCGGTCGTCGCCACCAGTATTTTACCGCAGCGCCGATGAGGCACGCCATATTCCTGGCAAAAAGCGTAAAGCATCGCCTTGCCCTCGACGCACAGGCGTGTTTTGTCGAGACCCGTCGGGTAGTAGATGCCGGCGTGAATGACTTCGCTGTTGCGCGAGCTGACCCCCGAGCCGATGACCGGTTCGCTTTCGAGCACGACCACTTCGCGGCCCGAGCGCGCCAATGCGCGCGCGATCGCAAGGCCAACAACGCCGGCGCCGATCACCAGACATTCTACCGAATCCATGGGACGAAAACCCTCCGGCGCCCAGCGGTCCGACGAATGAGCGACCCAGATCTTTTGCTGTCGGCTCCCGCCTGATTCAATATCCTGAGTTGGAGCGCCCAAGAAACGGGTGGAGAAGAAGGGGCCCCGAGCGCCCGGATGAACTCCGGCCGAAATTGAGCTATTGAGGATTGACGTTGTGGGATGGAAACCGGCGCCGCCGGGCGGGTGAGGCGATGGAGACAAAGTTTCCGAGTTACTGGATGTGGTCGGAAGCCTTCGAGATGCTGGCGCGCGCGGAGCGCATGCACCGGCAATTTTTGCAGCCGTCCGGCTCCCCTGCGTCGGTCGCCTGGGAGCCTCCGGTCGACGTTCTCGAGACCGAGCGCGCGGTGCTGGTGCTGATCGCTCTCCCCGGGGTCGACTTCGCCGAGGTCAAGGCGCTCATCACTCAAGGCGAATTGCTGATCTCAGGACATCGGACCTATCCGGCCGAGATGCGGACCGCAATCATCCACCGTCTCGAGCTGCCGCAAGGTCGATTCGAACGGCGCATTCGTCTGCCTGCCGGCCGCTACAGCGCCATTCACCGATCGGAGTTCAACGGCTCCCTGCTCATTACGCTCGAGAAGTCGGAGGCTTCGAATGACTGACGCCTCGACAGTCTCCGAAGAGAGCCCCGGCGCAGCGCCTTCGCCGCCTTTGCCGCCCGATGCGCTGATCATACTGCCGGTGCGCGGCATGGTGTTGTTTCCGGGGACGGTGTTGCCGATCACCCTCGGCCGGCCCCGTTCTGTCCTGGCGGCGCAGCGAGCGGTGAGGGAACAAAAACCGGTCGGCATTGTCATGCAGCGCGACGCCCAGCTGGCCGACCCCCTTCCGATTGACCTGCATCGGATGGGGACCGTCGCCAATATCGTTCGCTACATCACAGCGCCGGACGGGACCAACCACCTCATCTGCCAGGGTGAGCAGAGGTTCCGTGTCCTCGATTATCTGACCGGCTGGCCATTCTTCGTCGCCAGGACGGAAAGGATTCCGGAGCCGAGTGCGAACTCGGATCAGATCGAAGCCCGTTTTGTCCATCTCAAAGGCCAGGCGATCGAGGCGATCCAACTCCTGCCGCAAGCGCCCAACGAATTGTTGGCGACCATCCAAGGGGTCGAATCGCCGGGCGCGCTCGCCGATCTGGTCGCGACTTTCATGGACGCAACGCCGGACGAGAAGCAAGAGATCCTCGAGACGGTGGACATCGGCGCTCGAATGGAGCGTGTCTCGCGACTGCTCGCGCATCGGATCGAGGTGCTTCGGCTGTCGCAGGAAATCGGCAGAGAGACTAGAGCATCGCTCGACTCCCGCAACCGCGAGGTCCTGCTGCGCGAGCAGATGGCGGCCATTCAGCGCCAGCTCGGCGAAGCGGATGAGGGAAAATCGGCCGAGATCGCCGAACTCGAGAAGGCGATCGCAAACGCGCATATGCCGAAGGAGGTCGAAGATCAGGCGCGCAAGGAGCTCAGGCGACTGCAGCGCATGCCGGAAGCCGCCGGCGAGTACGGGATGGTGCGGACCTACCTCGATTGGCTGGTGGATTTGCCATGGGCCCTTCCCGAGGAGGCGCCGATCGACATCGCGGCGGCGCGCCGCATTCTCGACGAAGATCACTTCGGTCTCGAGAAGATCAAGCGCAGGATCGTCGAATATCTGGCCGTTCGCAAGCTGGCGCCGGACAGCAAGGCGCCGATCCTATGCTTCGTCGGGCCTCCAGGCGTCGGCAAGACCTCGCTCGGTCAGTCGATCGCCCGCGCCATGAACCGCAAATTTGTCCGCGTCAGTCTCGGCGGCGTGCATGACGAAGCGGAGATTCGCGGCCACCGGCGAACCTATATCGGCGCCCTGCCCGGCAACATCATTCAGGCAATCCGCAAGGCCGGCGCCCGCAATTGCGTCATGATGCTGGACGAGATCGACAAGCTCGGCGCCGGCATCCAGGGCGACCCGGCCTCCGCTATGCTGGAGGTGCTTGATCCCGAACAGAACAACAGCTTCCGCGACAACTACCTCGGGGTGCCGTTCGACCTCAGCCGGGTCGTGTTCATCGCCACCGCGAATATGCTCGACACGATCCCCGGCCCGCTTCGCGACCGCATGGAAGTCATCAGCCTCGCCGGCTACACGGCCAGCGAAAAGTTTCAGATCGCGCGCCGCTACCTTGTCCCGCGTCAATTGGACGCCAACGGCCTCAAGCCGGGCCAGGTCGAGATCGCCGATGAGGCCCTCAGGGCCATCATCGAGCACTATACGCGCGAGGCCGGGGTCCGGAACCTCGAGCGCGAGATCGGCCGGGTGCTGCGCCAGGCCGCTATGCGGATCGCCGAGGGCGAGACCGGGCCGATCGCGATCTCCGCCGGCGATCTCTCAGGCATAATGGGCCCGCCGCCGTTCGAGAACGAGGTGGCGATGCGCACCAGCATCCCGGGGGTGGCGACGGGGCTGGCGTGGACTCCGGTCGGCGGCGACATCCTGTTCATCGAGGCGACAGCGACTCCGGGCAACGGCCGGCTGATCCTGACTGGCCAGCTCGGCGAAGTGATGAAGGAAAGCGCCCAGGCGGCGCTCAGCATCGTCAAGAGTCGCGCCGGCTCATACGGAATCGACGCCTCCCGGTTCGAGAAGACCGACATCCATATCCATGTGCCGGCGGGCGCGACGCCCAAGGATGGCCCGAGCGCGGGCGTGGCGATGTTCATGGCGCTCGTTTCGCTTCTGACCGACCGCACCGTGGAAAGCGACACCGCGATGACCGGAGAGATAAGCCTCAGAGGATTGGTGCTGCCGGTCGGCGGCATCAAGGAGAAAGTCATCGCCGCGCACCGAGCCGGGATCCGCCGCGTCATGCTGCCGGCGCGCAACAGACGCGACTTCGAAGACATCCCCGAAGAGGTGCGTCAGCAATTGACGTTTGTCTGGCTCGAGCGGGTGGACGATGCGGTGTCGTCGGCGCTCGAGCCGGCGAGGCAGTCAAAAGATCTCGTCGCCGAATAGGGAAGGTGGCGGAACAAAGCTGAAGCGGGCCGAAAGCAAATGAAGCAAGGTTGTTCCCCTTTGCTTTCATTCGCCTTCATTCTATTTCCTGGATTCAATACTTTTCAATGAGTTACAGCCGATCCAACGAATATTTCCTCCTGTCCCCGATGCCCTCACGGACTGAGCTTTCCCGTTTTCCGGCCGCCAGGCTGGTGGCGGTAGATTCCGTAATGCAGAAACTATATTACATACATTTCTGATTTTGTCAAGGCACTCTCGACTGACAGCGACTCGCAATCGCCCTCAAGGCGCCGCCGTCTTCCGCGCCGTCGCCGCCTGCGAGGCCGAAACGGCGTCCGCGTAGCTGTTGCCAAAATGCGTCCGGACGTAGTTGACGACGTCGGCGACCTGCTCGTCGGTCATCATGTCTCCCAACGGCGGCATGCCTCTCAACCCCTTGAACAGGGCGGT
>JBAUXQ010000165.1:0-5584 GCA_049584355.1 Roseiarcus sp.
AGCGCGAGCGCGCCGGAAGCGATCTTGTCCTTGTACTTGCTCGCAACCTTCTCGTAGGCGTCGGGCACGAACTGCGGGAAGCCGCCGGTCGGCGTGAAGGCGTCAAGGTTGGGATATTTGGCGAGGATATCCTCCATCTGCTGCACCGACAGCGGGAAGTCGTCGTTGGTGTAGAGCGGACAACCAGCGACTTCGGTCCAGCCGTTCTGGCCGGTCAGGCGCTCGCCCGGCGATTCGGCGCTCTTGGTCCCCGACAGCGTGTCGCGGATGCCTTGCATGCGCTCGTTGTGGTTGGCCGCCGCGGCGCCGCCCGACTGGATGCAGATCGTGCCGCCTTTGGGCTTGATCTGCATGACCAGCTTGGCGATGTTGGCGCCGATGTCATAGTTGTGCGTGCCCACATAGGCGGCGCGCAGACCCTTGTCCGCCGGCAACAGATCCGAGTCCCAGGTGAGCACCGGGATATTTGCCGCCGCCGCGCCTTTCAGCGCATTCGCGATCGCCGGAGCGTTTGCCGCGGAAACCGCGATGCCGTCGACCTTCTTGGTGATGAGGTCGCCGACCATCTGCGCCTGCTCGTCGCCGCCGCCGTGCTCTCCCGGCCCGATGTAGAGGCATTTGACCGCGCCCTTGAGCTCGGCTTCGGCTTTCTTGCATCCCGCGAGCGCCTGATCGAAGAACGGATTGTTGGTGTTCTTCGGCACCAGGGCAAACGTGTAGGGATCAGCCGCCTGCGCGGAAGCGGAAACGGCGACCAAAGCCCCCACCGCCACAGCGCCAGTCAACAACAACTTCAACATTACCTTACTCCTCCCAGTAGACGCGGCCCCCGTCGGGGGTCATTCGCGTTTCGCTCCCCGGATCTTTCCGAGGTAGACCGCTCCAATCAGGAACAGGCCGACGAACGTGCCCTGCCAGTTAGAATCGACGCCCGCCATCAAAAGCGAGTTGCGGATCACGAAGATGAGGGCCGCGCCGATGAAGGCGCCATAGGCGCTCGCTTCGCCTCCCATGAGATTGGCGCCGCCGATGACCGCGGCCGAAATCGCCAAAAGCTCGTAGGTCACGCCGAGCGCGTTGATCGCCGAGCCCTCCCAACCGACAGCCAGGATCGCGGCGAAGGACGCGGCAAGGCCAGAGACGACATAGACCTGCACCTTGATGCGATTGACGGGAACCCCGGTCAACAGAGCCGCGTGCTCATTGCCGCCGATCGCCAGCACATGACGACCCCAGCTCGTCATCTTGTAGACGATGGCGAGCAGAGCGGTCAGTACGATGAGGAACAGCAGCGGATAGCTCAACTGAAAAGTGGGCGTGATATTCAGCGTGCCGCTGCCGAGGGCCTTGAACCCCGGACCGCCGGGGCCGAACTTGTAGATCATCCGGTTGCCCGAGAGGACCACCGCGCAGGAGCGCGCGATCGACAGCATGCCGAGCGTGGTCACGAACGGCGATATGCCGGCGTAGGCGATTATGACGCCATTGATGAGCCCGGCGACGCCGCCGGCCGCCAAGCCGACCAGGACCGCGAGCCAAGCCGGATAGCCGGCCTCGAGCACGAGCCCGCTCGCCACCGCCGTCAGCCCCATGATCGAGCCGACCGAAAGGTCGATGCCGCCGGTCGCGATCACCGCAGTCATGCCCAGCGCCATGATGCCGATGAACGAGAAATTGCGGGTGATGTTGAAGAAGTTCTCGCTCGTGGCGAAGGACGCCGGCTGCAGCCAGCTCATCACCAGGCAAATGACGATGAGCGCGACCGTCACCCAGAACGATTGCGCCCCGACGACGCGCTGCCAGACATTGTGCTGTTGGACGCCCAGGACCGATTCGATCGAGACGTTGGCTTGCGGCGGCGGCTTGGCGGCTTCGGTCGACATGGCGCGCCCTCAAGCCGCGTGGATGGCGCCGGTGATGAGGCCGGTCACCTCTTCGGGGCTCGTCGCATGAATCGCCTTGTCGGCCACCTTGCGGCCACGACGCATCACCACCACCCGATCGCAAACCGCGAAAACGTCGGGCATGCGATGGCTGATGAGGATGATCGCCATGCCGGAATCCTTGAGGCGGCGGATGAGATCGAGAACCTCGGCGACCTGCCTCACCGAGATCGCCGCGGTGGGCTCGTCCATCAGCACCATCCGCGCCTGCGAAAGCCGCGTGCGGGCGATCGCGACCGCCTGCCGCTGGCCGCCCGACATCTGCCGCACAAGGTCGCGGGGCCGGGTCTCGGATTTGAGCTCGCCGAACAATTCCCCGGCGCGCTTGGCCATCGCCTTATGGTCGAGCCAGCGGAACGGCCCGGCGCCGCGCTTGACCTCGCGGCCCAGGAACACATTGGCGGCGGCGGACAGGTTGTTGCAGAGCGCGAGGTCCTGATAGACGACCTCGACCCCCTTCTCGCGCGCCTCGACGGGCTTGTGAAAATGCACCGGCTCGCCGCCGATGCGAACTTCGCCATGGGTCGGGGGGAAATTGCCGGCGATGACCTTGACCAAGGTCGACTTGCCGGCGCCGTTGTCGCCCATGAGCCCCAGGACTTCGCCCGAATCCAGCGTAAGGTCGACTTCGTTCAGCGCATGGATGGCGCCGAAATGCTTGGATACCGACTGTAACTCAAGGATCGGCAATCCGGCTTCCTCCGCTTCCGCCCACGCAAAATATCTCCGCAGCCATCGGGCGCGGCTCCATTTATATTATTATTTTTACCATCAACCAGATCGGCCCGCCGCGCAAGAGGCGGGGCGGTTTTTCGCTTCGAGCGTCGATTTGCGCCCGCGAGGGCCGACCCGCCCGGGTGCTGAGCGCCGTTCCGCTCGCGAAGATTCGCGCTCGCGACCCCTTGGCCGCGTCAGCGCCAAATCGCAAGCTTGGCGGACCGCCCGCGATCAAGTCCGGGCGGAAGCTATGAGCGGAAGAGGGTCTGCCGCCGAAGCGAGAGGAAACCGAGGGCGCCAAGCCCGGCCGTCACGAGCAGCGCGGTTGTCGGCTCTGGAACTGGCGCGCCCACTGGCGCGTAAGTGTAGACGAGTGTGAACGAGCCGGGGACGTCGCCAACGGCGCTGAGAGTCGCCAGCGGGTCCGTTTGGGCTGCCCAGAAAGCGGCGCCGTCCACGACGATCGTCACCGAAGCCAGCGTCTCGAAGCTGCTGAAATCCGACGAAGGGACGTCCAACGTATTGGTCACGGGCCCGCTGGCGCTCGCCAGGACCGGCGGATCCCCCGGAGCAAAGGTCCCGGCCACCGTCGGCGTTGTCAGGGACGCCTCCATTTCGATGAAGTCAGGCCCGAACAATGTGGCATTGGCGGCGGCCGAGGCATGGTTGTAGGTGAAGGACGTTCTCAAATTCTCCGGCTCCAGGGAGATCGTCCCGGTAAGGGTAAGTGTGATCGTCACGCCGGTCAGCGTCCCGAGGCTCGTGTCGAACGGCTGGAGAAAGAAATGATCGTCCGGCATGGCGACGACGGAACCGAACGCCTCAGTTTGCGTCAGAACGGCGGCGTGCGCCTGTGGCGTGGATGCCAAACCCATAGCCGCACCGGCGGCCGCGCCGACAAGCGACTTGATCGTCATCCTCGATCCCCGTCAGGTTGCCGAAGGCGAGTCGCCTGATTCGCCGGAGGTTCGCGGCGAACATTGCTCATTCGCAGTTGAAAACGGTAGGAAATGCGTGTCAGGTTCCTGTGCGCCGCGTGCCAAACTCCGGGCGCGGAGCAGCCGAAAGCGCACGGCCGATTTGGGAAGAGGACTCTGAGATGAGTCGCAAGGGACCTTTGCGCAGTTCGGAACCCGGCCGGTATTTGGAGGCGTCGACCGCATTCGTTCCCGACAGGCTCAGCCGCGAATTCTGGCGCTTCGGGGTGCTGAACCGCAGCGAGGCTGACTTTCACTCCGAAGACATCTCAGCGCCATACCGCGGGAGAGTCCGGGGGTTCATCGGCCCCAGGAGCCAAATTCGCGACGGACGGTGCGACCCGATCATCCTGCGCCGCACGACCGAGATGTGCCATCGCGACGGCGCCGATGAGATCCTGTTGAGCGCGGTGCTCCGTGTCGGCCGGGAAATCAGGATCGAGGGTCCGGGGAACATGGCCCACGTCCACGCCGGCGACCTTATCGTCCATGATTTCGCGAAGCCGATGACGGTCGACGCTGGACATTATCGCGAGGTCAATTTCCGCCTGGCGCGGCCGCTGGTGGCTGCGGTCATTGGACGCGACCCAGCCTTCTTGAGCGGGCGGATCCTGCCCAAGACGCCTCTGACACAGATGCTGTTCGCAAACCTCCGCGACTTCGCCAATGCGCTGCCCGCGATGGAGCAGGCGGAACGCGATGCGGCGCTTGAAGCATCGACGGAATTCGCGTTGCAGACACTCGACTTCGTGGTTCGCGGATTCGAGATTGACGACGGAGCCCCCTCGGCGCTGCTGTTCGAAGCCGCGGAGCGGGTCATCGACCGTAATTTGGGCTTGCGCAGGCTGTCGCCGGATTGGCTCGCTCACAAGCTCGGCTGTTCACGGTCCGCGCTATACCGTCTCTTCCGCGTGCGCGGCCACTCGGTGATGGAGTTCGTGTCGGAAAAGCGGCTGACGAAGGCGTTCGCGAGCCTCGCCGATCCGGACAACCGGCTGACGATCGCCGACATCGCGGGGTCCTGCGGGTTCGACGATCCCTCGTCTTTCAGCCGCATGTTCCGGCGCCGCTTCGGATGCGCGCCGCGGGCGCTGCGCGCAGGCGGGTGATCTCTTGGCCCCCGTGGAACGAGGAGGATCGGCGCTAGCGCATGATGCAGTTAGGTCGAACCGCAGTCGTCATTGCGAGGAGCGTAGCGACGAAGCAATCCAGTGATCGTGAGGCGCTCGACGTTCTCATGGATTGCTTCGCTTCGCTCGTAATGACAGGTGCGAGCAGACCTCAAATCATCCTTCTCTAGCGCCACATCGCCCGCATCCGCGCCTGAAGATCGACGCGCGGGCCGTCGGCGGGCGCGCGTTGCGGCTCGGGCTGGGCCGAGGGCCAAGTCTGGCGATCGAAGTGCTTCAGTAGGGCTGCGGGCAGAAACCGGGTGCGGCTCGCGAACACATTGCGGTCGCCATATTTCGGCTGGCCGTGGACATAGAAGCGCTGGGGAACGATGAGCGCGAGCTCGTCCTTCGCCCGGGTCATGGCGACATAGAGCAGGCGCCGCTCTTCCTCGATCTCCTCCGACGAGCCGGTCGCGAGATCGGAGGGAATGCAGCCGTCGACGCAGTTCAAGACGAACACCGAGCGCCATTCCTGCCCCTTCGCCGAGTGGATGGTCGAGAGGATGAGATAGTCCTCATCCTTAAGCGGCGGGCCGGCTTCGTCGCTGGTCTTATCCGGCGGATCGAGCGCGAGCTCGCTCAAAAAGCGCTCGCGCGAGGGGAACGAGGCGGCGATACGCTCGAGCGCCTCGAGATCGCCCACCCGGACCCGCGCGTCGTCGTAGCGCGTCTCGATCAGCGGCGAGAGCCAGGCGACGGCGTCGGCGATCTCCGTCGGCCATGGCGCGACGCGGGCGGCGAGCCGGCGCATGAGGTCGGCGAAGGCGGGAAAGCC
>JBAUXQ010000166.1:0-2874 GCA_049584355.1 Roseiarcus sp.
TGCATAGACTGACCCGATGATCCATGTGATTAGAATTGATATAATAGCAGGTAAAATGAAATACCAAGCATATTTAATCATATAGTCGTCATAACACGCGATAGGATTAAGCTGTAATAGATCACAATACAATCTTGCAAAGCGAGACACGAAGCCGACGACGGCCAACCCGGCAGTAGACATTAGGCCGAACACGACCTCTTTAACATGGTCCTTCAGCCACTCCATCATTCTCTTCCCCGTTTTCTATTCTTTTTTCTTCTCGGTACCTCTGAACGCAGCTGGTTCAATTCGATAAGAACCATTACTTGGCGCGAATGTCCTCGCATCAACAGTAATACGCGACTCGTCTACGATTATTGAGACCTGTGCTGCTGACGGCCTAACCGTAGCTCCACGGTCTTCGGAGTGTGAAGCAATGTCTACGTCTCTTGTGTAGGAGGCACCAACCGGGAGCTCTGAGCTTTGGCCCGAAAGAGGTCCCTCCACTGCGCTCAGAGAGGGGTTTGCTTGTATGTTCAGTGCTACTTGAACGTCGGCCTTTCCTTTATTAGTAATTTGATATCGAACCGAAGGCTTATCCCTGAGCTTCCGGCATGATCAACATGTTGTAGGTTAGCGGCTTTCGGACGAGGGCGATTGCGAGAAGCGAGCGGAAGGCGGCGTGGCGGGTTCGGCGTCGATTGAAGCGGAAGGCGAATTCATCGAGGTAGCTCTGGAGATGCTGTCTTCGCAGTCCGTGATAGACGCCGAGCGCCCAGGTCTTGGCGTTGGAGAAGGCGCGGTGGACCCAGGGCAGAACGACATGGGCGGCCATGGCGCCGACGACATGGGGCTCGTGCCGGACGTCGGGGGCGCGGGCATAGGACGGCCAGCCGTCGGTTTTGATCGTCGCGCCCGGGGCGACGTTGGCGGCGACGAAGCCATGCAGCGAGGCGGCGGAGAAGTCCTTGATCGCGGCCAGGCGAAGGCGTCCGGGCGCGTCGTTTTCGACTTCGACGGCGCCGGCGACGAACATTTTGCCTTGGGGCGAGCGGCCGCCGCCGCCGCAAACCGGATCGGTCTTGGTCCGCAACGGGATCTCGGTCTCGTCGACCTCGACAAGGCCAGCGAGCGGCGCGCGGCCCGGCGCGACCATGGCGCGGCGCAGCTTGGCGCACAGCAGCCACGCGGACTTGTAGGAGCCGAGCCCGAGTTGCTTTTGCAATTGCAGCGCCGAAATCCCATTCGAATGGGTGGCCATGAGATAGACGGCCCAGAACCATGCGATCAAAGGCAGCTTCGAACCATGCAGGATTGTGCCGGCCGTGACCGAGGTCTGCTTGCCGCAGGCGGCGCATTCGAAGGTGAAGGGCTTTCCGCCATGCGGCCACCCCTTGGCGCCGGCGCATGCCGGACATCGAAACCCCGAGGGCCAGCGGGCTGCGACAAGCCAGGCGGCGCAGGCGTCGTCGTCGGGAAATTGGCGCTGGAACTCGACCAGCGAGGCGGGAAACTCGGGCATGGCATGGCTCTCAAAGCGAACCGGATGTTCACGTTATGTTCTTACCCGAAGCGCCCGCCCTTGTCACTACCCATCGTAGGCCCGGAGCCTAAGGGATAAGCCTTTGGGGGCGGACGCGTTCAAGCTGCTGCGCGATGGGATGCGCCAGGCCAGGGTTGTCGCGCTAGCGCGTACTGTCCTCTTCCGCCGCCTGCGCACAGTCCTGATCCGGCCTCACGGCAATGGCCTGATCGGCACGACGTTGAACTTCGATTATGAAGTGCGCTCGTCGGAGGACGCCTTCGAGGAGTTGCCGGAAAAGAAGATCGAAGGCGAGATGCTCGACCTTGCCAAGCACATTATCAAGACGAAGAAGGGCTCGTTCGACGCCAAGGCTTTTGACGACCGCTATGAGGAAGCGGTCGCCGAACTCGTCAAAGCGAAGATCGAAGGGCGGCCCTTGCCAAAGAAGAAGTCCCCGGCTCCCACGAGGACCAGCGACCTCCTGCAGGCATTGCGCGAGAGCGCCGGGAGGGGCTCGCCCCCCAAGCCTAAGCGGCCTGAGGCAAACGCCGATACGGATGTTAATCCGCCGAAGGCGAGGCGGACCGCCCGTTCCAAACGAGCGGCTTGATCGGAGGAACTATGGCGCTGCGGCCTTACTGGAAAGGTTATCTGAAGCTCTTGCTCGTCACCTGCCCCGTGCAGATGATGCCGGCAACCTCGGAAAACGAAAAGGTACGATTTCACACGCTCAATCGCGAGACCCACAACCGCGTCGTCAGTCAGTATGTGGACGCCGTCACCGGTAAAGCGGTCAAGGAAGACGACGAGGCGAAGGGCTACCAGCGAGGCGAACACGACTACATCATCCTCGAGGATGAGGAACTGGAGAACGTCGCGCTCGATAGCACGAAGACGATTGATATTGATGTGTTCGCGCCGCGCGATTCTATTCAGTGGGTCTGGCTCGAGACCCCCTACTATTTGTCGCCGGATGATCCGGTCGGCGAGGAGGCCTTCTCGGTGATTCGGGACGCCATGGTCGCGGAAGACATGGCGGGTATTTCGCGTCTCGTCATCGCGCGGCGCGAGCGCGCAGTCATGCTCGAGCCGCGGGGAAAAGGCATCGTGGTGTGGACCCTCCGCTACGGTGACGAGGTGAGGGACGAGGACGCCTATTTTGGCGACATCGACGATAGGAAGTCGGATCCTAAGGTCATGCTGCTCATCCAACAGTTGATCAAGAAGCAGACCCGCCATTGGGACAGCAAGCTGGTGTCCGATCCGGTTCAGGACAAGCTGCTGGAAATCATCGAGGCCAAACGGAAGAAGACGAAACACCCGGCGACGCCGAAGGCTTCCGAACCGGAGGCTACGCCCAACAATGT
>JBAUXQ010000167.1:0-1820 GCA_049584355.1 Roseiarcus sp.
TTGGCGAGCACGATCGGCGCTCCGTGCGGCGTTGCTCGCGCCGCGCGCTCCCACGCCGCCGCGCGCGCGGCCAACGCTTCCCGGCTCACGACGCCCTTTTCGACGACCAGGCTTTCGAGCGCCGCGAGCCACCGGTGGTAATAGGCGCCCCCGCCCTCGACCGGTCCGGATTCCGGCGGCGCGTGGATTTCCCGCGACAGCGCCGCCGTCCATTCGCTCCACGCGAACAGCCTGGCCTCATGCAGGGCGAGGACAAGAGCGAAGGCCTGCGCTTCCCACGGCTCGCGGAACCTCGGCTCATCGCCGTCGCTCGCGCCTTGGGCAGCCTCGTTCACCCTCATCCCGCAGCGCCTTCCAGATAGCTCTCCCAGGCGTCGATCGACACGTCCAGGCTAGGATCGCCTTCGCGGCCCCAAAGCTCGGAAGCCGGGAAGCAGACAAGATAGAGCCATTGAGCGCTTGGGCCGAGACCGTGGGCGTTGGCGTCCGGAAATATGAAAACGCCATGGACCCGCTCGATGCGGCCTCGCTTGCCGCGGGCGTAGCGCGGCAGGCGGGTATGTCCGCTCGGATTGAAGTTGCGCGTGCGGACCGCCTCGCCGACCTTGAAACGCGCCGGGGCCTGCGGCGGGCGATCGCAGGGCGTTCCCTTGGCGAGCGTCGGCGCGACGTCCGCGGCGGCGAGCGGCGGCGAGGTGGGCCTTGGCGCGTGGAGCACGCTCGAGGCGGCGATCTCCTCGGACGTGACCAGCCCCCGCGCGACGAGCAGCTTTTCGAGCCCTTTGATCCAGACTTCATAATAGCTCGACGCCAGATAGTCGGTTGGGTGCAGCGTTTCGCGCGCGTGCCGGGACATATCAATGTTCCATTCGCCCAGAGCGCCCAACGCGATCGTGAGAGCGAGCGCGCGCTTTTCCCAATCGGCGTGGAAGACTTCCCCCTCCGGTTCGCCGGCGACCGGGCCGAAACCCATCATTCCGCCGAGATCCTGGGCGCCGTTCATGCCGCCGCCTCTCCCGCGAGCGACGCCGGATCCGTCGCCAGCCCCGTCCCGATCATCGAATCGCGCGTCACCAGCGCGGCCAGACGCTCCTCGCTCCAACCTTCTGTTCCGGCAGGTCGCAAGGGAACGACGAGGTAGCGGATCTCCGCCGTCGAGTCCCAGACACGGATTTTCGTCGACGCCGGAAGCCGGAGGCCGAATTCGGCCAGGACGCCGCGCGGATCGATCACCGCGCGCGAGCGATAGGGCGCCGACTTGTACCAGACCGGCGGCAGGCCGAGCACCGGCCACGGATAGCAGGAGCAGAGGGTGCAGACGACCAGGTTATGGACGTCAGCCGTGTTCTCGACCGCCGTCATGTGCTCGCCCTGCCGCCCGGAATAGCCGAGCGAGCGAATCGCAGCCGTAGCATCCTCGTTGAGCCAACGGCGAAAGGCTGGGTCCGCCCAGCTCCTGGCGACCACGCGCGCGCCGTTGCGCGGGCCGATTTTCGTCTCATAGGTTTCGACGATGGCGTCGAGCGCGGCAGGATCGACGTAGCCCTTTTCGATCATGAGCGATTCGAGGGCCCGGACGCGCAGTTCAATGTCGGCGAGCCCGCCATCGTCATGATCGTGGCGATGCGCGTGATTGTCGCCGCCGATCGGCGGGGAAACCGAGCCCATCGAAGCGCTCCTTCCGCCGGGACGATCCGTCACGCCCCGAATGGTCGATGAAACCTAGCTTACGGAGCGGGGGGCGGCAATTCGGCCCGGGCCCCCGCGGGGCGGAGCCGGTCCTAGCCGAACATCTTCCGTCCGCCGACCCAGGTCTGGCT
>JBAUXQ010000168.1:0-2128 GCA_049584355.1 Roseiarcus sp.
GAAGGGCTCGATCCAGTTCGCGACCTCTTTCATCGCCGAGGGCGCGAGCCTGCGCGGACGCCTCTGCGCGTCGCGCCCGCCCACGATGAGCCCGGCCCTTTCGAGCACTTTCAAATGTTTCGAAATCGTCGGCTGACTGAGTTCGAACGGCGCCATCAGTTCCGAGACGCTGGCTTCACCGCTCGCGAGCTGAGCCAGGATCGCCCGTCGGGTTGGATCGCCAAGCGCGTGGAAGGCGGAGCTCAGGGGGTCGGCGGCGCCGTGGTGGTATATTGTCATGTGGCTATATAGCTATATGGCAATCGACGAGTCAAGCGCCAATCGGACTTCGCGTTGAACCTTCATTGAAGGGCAAAGCGGAGGTCGCGGCCGCATGGCGCTTCCCAAGCTCGGGCGTTATGAGGAAGCGTAAAGCCGCTGGCGATTGAGGCAGCTGCTCGGGGACGAGGATGGCGAAGCGACGTTTGGCGATCTTCGTTGCGACTTTATGCGTTGTTGTTTGGACTCTGTCGTTTCTCGTCGGCGACGCGCGGGCTCAGCAGCCTGCCTGCGCCGCGGGCTCCGCAATCCTGCTCGGCGCCGCATCGAGCGTGTGCGGCGTCAGCGCCAACCGCCCAGGCGTCCTCGCCTACAAGGGCATCGCGTACGCGACAGCTGGCCGTTGGCAGGCGCCTCAGCCCGCGGCTTGGCCGCCGGCGGGCGCGCTCGAGGCGGTCCAGTTCGGCCCCATCTGCCCGCAGGACGACCCGCCCCAGCAAAGTGCGGAAGATTGCCTTTATCTCAACGTCTGGACGCCTGAGAACGCGATCAACGGCGGTCGCTCGCTGCCAGTGATGTTGTTCATCCACGGCGGCGCGTTCGTCCGCGGCCTCGGCTCGCTGTCGCTTTACGACGGCAGCGCCTTCGCCGCGCGCGGCGCGGTGGTGGTGACGTTCAACTATCGTCTCGGCGCGCTCGGATTCCTCTCCGCCAACGCGCTCGGCTCGGGCGAAATCGGCGGCAACTTCGGCCTCATGGATCAGCAGGCGGCGATGGCCTGGGTTCAACGCAACATCGCGCCATTTGGCGGCGATCCGAAGCGGGTGACCCTGTTCGGCGAGAGCGCCGGCGCGATGTCGGTCGGCCTGCACACGTTCGACATGCCCAGGAGCGGCCCGCTGTTCGCCGCGGCGCTGATGCAAAGCAATCCGCTCGGAATCCAATATCTCACCCCGCCCGAAGCCGGGCGGCGCGGCGCCACGTTTCTCAGAGCTTTATGTGACGCCGTCAACGCTTCGGCCGGAGCCAGCCGATGTCCGGGTGACCCGGCCTGGGCGGCAAAAGCCCCGGTCGCCGCCATCCTCAAGGCCCAGACCGATGCGACCGGACGCCTCGAGCGCTCGATCGGGTTCGCGGACCTGAGGCTGTCGGCGCTGATCGAGCGTATCCTCGAGGTCCAGTCGCTGCCGTGGGCGCCGGTCATCGACGGCAAGCTCGTTGTCGGCGAGCCCTATGCCGGTTATGCGCCCGAGGTCAGGCCGTTCAAGCCGATTGCATTCGGCGTCAACGCCGATGAAGGCCCGCTGTTTGTCGCCCGGGCCTACCCGAGGGCGCCGTGGGATTTCACCTCCTGGGCGTACCGCGGTTTCCTCGCGTTGCGCTTCGGCCTGCGGGCCGGCGCCATACTGGGCACTCCGCGCTACAGCCCGGACGCCCTGGTCTCACCTCCCTATTACAGCGCCGCCGGCGCGGCCTACGCCAACCTGATGACCGACTATGTGTTCGCCTGCGGCAATCTCTCCGCCGCCAACGCTGCTTTGGCGCAGTCGTCCGAGCCGGCGTTCGGCTATCGGTTCGCGCAGCCGCCGTTCACCGACCTCTACGGCCGGCCCCCGGATACGGTCACCGACTTCGGCGCCTGCGCGCCGTCCGAGGCCAAGCCCAATGTGTGTCATGGCGCCGAGCTGCCCTATGTCTTCGACACGCTCGACGCGGTGGCGACGGCGAATGATCGCCCCCGCGCCTTGGATCGGACGCTCGCCGAGGCGATGAACGCGGCCTGGTTCGCCTTCGCCGAGAATCCTGCGGCGCCCGGCAAGCCGTGGCTGGCCTATGATGGGGACGGCAAGGTGCTCGAGTGGAGCGGCGA
>JBAUXQ010000169.1:0-2160 GCA_049584355.1 Roseiarcus sp.
TTGCGCTGCGACCCGGTCAGCATCAGGATGGCCTGGAACATGTTGATGAAGTCGAGGTAGAGGCGCAGCGCGCCGTTGATCGACTTCTTTTGGGCCATCTCGTAGGTGTCGCCGGAGAAATACATCTCCTTGATCGCCTGGGTGTCCCAGGCGGTGAGGCCGGCGAAGATCAAGACGCAGAGGATCGAGAGCCCGAACTGCAGCCCGGTGCTGTGCAGCAGGAAGACGTTGAGCAGGCTCGCGATGATCAGGCCGACGACGCCCATCATCATGAACGAGCCCATCGCCGACAGGCTGCGCTGGGTCGTGTAGCCGTAGAGGCTGAGGCTGGCGAAAGCCGCGGCGGTGGCGAAGAACGCCCGCCCGAACGAGGCGCCGGTGTAGACCACCAGCAGCGCCGACATCGACAGCCCGATCAGCGCCGCGAAGGCGAGGAACCAGTTACGAGCGCTCGCTACCGACATCGAGTTGATGCGGGCGGAGAGGTAGAACACCACCCCGAGCGGCGCGAGCACGATCACCCAGCGCAGCGGCGAGGTATAGATCGCCCGGCCGAAATCGGTCAGCGCCAGCCGACCCGCTTCCGTCTGGACCGTGCCGAGCTGGAACGCCCCCCAGGCGACCAGCCCGGTGACGCCGAGGCCGAGGGTCATGTAGTTGTAAACGCCGATCATGTAGGCGCGGAGGCCCTGATCGACGGCGACGCCGGACCGTGCGAGCCCCGCGCCGTAACGCGTATTGGCGTAGCGGTCATAGTCGGACATGGGAGAAACCTCTTGATAAGGGTGCGGCGCCCGCCAGGTTCCACCCGGGGAGCGCCCGTCCTGCATAATATGGCCGCAGGGCGCCCCTCCGCAAGGGCGATCAGCGCGGACCGGATTGCCGCTTCATTACCGATCGGTAAGCGCGCCGCCTACTTTTGCGCGCTTCTAATGTCCGCCGCCTGGGCCTCCCGCCGCGACCGGGCGGCGCATCAGCGCAGCAAGGCCGACGCAGCCGAGGAATAGGATGGTCAGCGCCAGGAACACGTCGGCGAGCGCCATCACCTCGGCCTGCCGGCGCACGATGAGCGCGAGCTGGCGGGTCGCCGCAAGCTGGGCGTCGGAGCCGCGGGCAGCCATCGCCGCGGCCATGTTGGCGAGCGTGTCCTCCGCCACCCGGCGTCCCCAGATCACCGACTCGCGCAGCCGCTCGAGATGCAGATCCATGCGCTTGTCGAGCAGCGTGTTGATGAGGGCGAGGCCGACCGCGCCGCCCAGGTTGCGCATCAGGTTGAAGAGGCCGGAGGCGTTCTTGATCTTCTGCGGCGGCATCGTGCCGAGCGCCAGGTTGTTGATCGGCACCATGGCCAGCATCAGCCCGACGCCGCGGAAGACCTGCGGCCAGAGCAGCTCCCAGAAGTCCCAGTCGACAGTGACATAGGAGGCCTGGTAGGTGCCGACGGCGAAGGAGACGAATCCGGCCGCGATCATGATCCGCGGGTCGACGCGATTCATCAGCCGCCCGGCGAGCGGGGCGGTGAGAAACATGCACAGGCCGGTCACGAACATGGTCTTGCCGATCATCAGCGACGAGTAGCCGCGCACCACCGCCAGATAGACCGGGTAGATGTAGGTGAGGCCATAAAGCCCGATGCCGAGCACGAAAGCGAACATCGAGCCGGTCCAGAAATTGCGATCCCTGAATGCGGTCAGATCGACGATCGGCTGGCGGGCGGTCGCCATTCGCCAGAAGAAGGCGACGCCGCTCACCGCCGAGATCACAACGGCGATCGTCACCAGCTGGCTCTCGAACCAATCCTTCGACGGCCCTTCCTCGAGCGCGTATTCCATCGCCCCGAGGAAGCCGGCCATCGTAAGCAGCCCGACATAGTCGAAGTGGGTCAGAAGGGAATAGTCGGGCTCGTCGAAGTCGATCAGGAGCCAGGCCGCGATGGTGACGATGATGCCGGGCCCAAGATTGACCAGGAACAGCCAATGCCAGGAGAACCAGTCGGTGAGGTAGCCGCCGACCGTCGGCCCGATCGTGGGCGAAAGCGTCGCGACAAGGCCGATGATCGGGGCGATGAACGGCTGCTTGTCGCGGGGAAAGATGGTGAACGCGGAAGCGAACACAGTCGGGATCATGCCGCCGCCGATGAAGCCCTGCAGCGCCCGCCAG
>JBAUXQ010000170.1:0-6183 GCA_049584355.1 Roseiarcus sp.
GCTCAGGACCTGCTGGCGGGAGAACGCGAGCAGGCGTTGGGTGAGCGAAGCGGCTCGCCTGGCGCCCTGCATCGCCGCCGCAATCGGCCTCCCGATCGACGAGGCGTCCGCCGGTCCGCCCCGCGCAAGGCGCCGCTCGGCCGAGTCGAGGTTGCCGATGACGACGGTCATGAGGTTGTTGAAATCGTGAGCGATTCCGCCGGCGAGCTGGCCGATCGACTCCATCTTTTGGGTTTGCGCCAGGATGGCCTGCGCATCCTTGCGGACGCGTGTTTCCTCGGCCAGCGCTTCCGTGCGCTGGCGCAATTCCCGGATCAGGGCGCCGCTCAACAAGAGCGCCCCCAGAGCAGCTCCCGCGGCGCTTGCAAGGATGACCAGGACCATGCCGAGCATGATCGCACGCGCGGTCGCTTCGGCTGCTTCCCGCTTTTTGAGAAGATCGCTTTCCGCGGCGTTGAATTCGTCGACGATGGCGCGGAAGGACTCGAGAGTTTGCTGGCCGCGCCCGGTCATCACGAACGCAGTGGCCTCGGCGAATTGGCCGTTGCGGCCGAGCTCGATCGTTCTTGCCGATGTCGTCAGGATGTCTTGGATCGACAAGCCCATGCGGTCGACCCGCGCTGTCTGGTCCCGGCTGTCGGCGACGAGAGAGCGCAATTTGGCCAATGCCTGCGGGATCGCGGTCCGCGCCCGATCGTAGGAGGGGATAAACCCGTCCGACCTCGTCAGCAGGAAGCCGCGCTTGGCCAATTCGAGGTCTTGCAGCTTGCCGAGCAACTCCGAAGCCCCGCCCTCAACCTCGAGCGAGTGAGCAACCCAATCGGCCGTACTGTTGACGCGCTCGACCATCACCGCCGCCAGGAGGCCGGCCAGGATCATGAGGCCGAAACTTGCGAGCGCGAGGATGTTGGCGGCGCGCCGGCCGAGGTTCGGCCATGCCGGGCCCAGCCTAAATGCGCTCTCCGCGGTCGACATTCCTTGACTGTCCCCGATGGGGTCCCCTTATTGTGCGACGGGACGATTGTGGTACGATCCAGCTGCCCTGGCAACTGGAGGCGGAGGGCTGGATGGCAAGAATACTGGTTGTCGATGATGAGCCGCTGATCAGCGCGATGACCAAGGACTGGCTGCTGGAGCTAGGCCATGCCGTGGTCGGTCCCGCCTACAATCTGAACAGCGCGCTGAAGCTTGCCGAGTCGGACCTGGACGCGGCGATTGTCGACCTGGCGCTCGGCAACGACAAGAGCTATCCGCTCGCCGACGCCCTGATCGCGCGCCGCGTCCCGTTCGCGCTGACGACTGGATACGGGCCGGACGGGATCGAGCCCAAGTACCGGGTCCATTCGACGCTCGGCAAGCCGTTCGAATTTGCGACCTTCCGCCGCGTTATCGACGAACTGTTGGCGTCAGGCGGAACGCGTGAAGCGCGTGGCGGCCCACCCTGACGCACGCTACCTCAGCGACGCGTTGATCGCGTCAAGCGCCTTCGAGCCTGGGCAGAGTTCGCGCTCGGTGAGCTCGTTGAGCGGCCTTGCGGCCGTGCCGAGAATATCGTGCAGCTCGTCGGCTTCGTCATTAATGTAAATGAGGCCGGTGACGATCTCGCCGGAGACACGGGCGCGCTCAAGGGTGGTGAGCGCGGCCGCCCGGTCGCGGAAATTGTGATCGGCATCGAGCTTGCGCAGGACGATCGTCGAGCCATCGTGCATCAGGACTGACTGACTCGCGCCCTCCTCGTAATCGACCTCGATCGGATCCCGGCCGAGGATGACGTCGAGCGCGTTGACGGCGATGTTGTGCTCGCGCACGTAGTCGAAGCTCTTGGTCGAGCCGGCGTGATTGTTGAACGTGACGCAGGGCGAAATGACGTCGATGAACGCGGCGCCGCGATGCTCGAACGCCGCCTTGATCAGCGGCACGAGTTGCGCCTTGTCGCCGGAAAAGCTGCGGCCGACGAACGAGGCGCCGAGCCCGATCGCCATCCCGACGAGATCGATCGGCTGGTCGAGTGCGCCGGCCCCCTTCTTGCTCTTCGAGCCGCGGTCGGCGGTGGCCGAGAACTGGCCCTTGGTCAGCCCGTAAACGCCGTTGTTCTCGACGATATAGACCATGTTGACGCCGCGCCGCATCGCATGGGCGAACTGGCCGAGCCCGATCGAGGCGGTGTCGCCGTCGCCGGAGACGCCGAGGTAGATGAGGTCGCGGTTGGCGAGGTTGGCGCCGGTCAGCACCGACGGCATGCGCCCGTGCACCGAATTGAAACCGTGGCTCTGGCCGAGCATGTAGGTCGGGGTCTTCGAGGAGCAGCCGATGCCGCTGAGCTTGGCGACCCGGTGCGGCGGCAGGCTCAGTTCGAAGCAGGCGTGCATGATCGCGGCGCTGATCGCATCGTGCCCGCAGCCGGCGCATAGTGTCGACATCGAGCCTTCGTAGTCGCGGTGGGTGAAGCCGAGCGCGTTGACGGCGATCGAGGGGTGGTGAAACTTGGGCTTGCCGAGATAGGTCACGAGACGCGCTCCAGGGTTTGCGCCGCGGCCGGGCGCCGCAGCCGGGCGGCGATCTCCCGGACAATGAACCGGGCGGTGATCGGCATGCCGCTGAAATGAAGGATCGACCCAAGCCACGCCGGCGCGATTCCGAGGTCGGTCGTCATGAGCACTTTCATCTGCGCGTCGCGGTTCTGCTCGACGACGAACGTCTGATCGTGATTGCGGACGAATTCAGCGACCTCCGGTGCAAGGGGGAAAGCGCGGATGCGCAAGGTGTCGACATGCAGACCTTCTTCCGCCAGCAGCGCCTGCGCTTCGTCCATCGCGGCCGCGGTCGATCCGTAGTGGAGGACCCCGATCCGCGTCGACCTTGCCGCCGGTTTCAGAACCGGACGCGGCAGCAGGCCGCGCGCGGTTTCGAATTTGCGCAGCAGGCGCTCCATGTTGTCGACATAGGGCGCGGCGTCTTCGGTATAGCGGGCGAACCGGTCGCGGCTGGTGCCGCGGGTGAAATAGGCGCCGAGGGTCGGATGGACGCCGGGAAGCGTGCGGTAGGGAATGCCGTCGCCATCGACATCGTCGTAGCGGCCGAACGCCACGGCCTGCTCGAGTTCCTCGCCGTTGAGCACCTTGCCGCGGTCGAAGCGTCGCGAATCATCCCACCGGAACGGGGCGCATAGATGCGAATTCATGCCGATCTCGAGGTCGAGCATGACGAACACGAGCGTCTGCAGCCGCTCGGCGAAATCAAACGCGCTCGCGGCGAACTCGAACGCCTCCCCCGGCCCGTCGGGGATCAGGAGCACGTGCTTGGTGTCGCCGTGCGAGGCGAAGGCTGAGACGAGCAGGTCCGATTGCTGGGTGCGCGTCGGCATGCCGGTCGACGGGCCGCCGCGCTGGACGTCGAACACCACCACCGGAATCTCAGCGAAATAGGCGAGGCCGAAGAACTCCTGCATGAGCGAAATGCCTGGGCCTGACGTCGTGGTGAACGCGCGGGCGCCGTTCCAGCCCCCTCCGATTGCGACGCCGATGGCGGCGATCTCGTCCTCCGCCTGGACGATGGCATAGTTCTTCTTGCCGGTTTCGGGGTCGGTGCGGAAGCTGGCGCAATTGCGCTCGAACGCCTCGGCGAGCGAGGTCGAGGGGGTGATCGGGTACCAGGCGCAAACGGTGGCCCCGCCATAGACCGCGCCGAGCCCGGCGGCGAAATTGCCCTCGGCGAGAATACGGTCGCCGACCGCGTCGCTGCGCCGGACGCGAATGCCGATCGGGCATCGGAAGCGGGACTTGGCGTCGTCATAGCCGATCTTGAGCGCGTGCAGGTTGGCGGCGATCAGCTTGTCCTTGCCCTTGAACCGCTCGGCGATCAGCGTCTCGATCACCCTGAGGTCAATGTCGAGCAACGCCGCGAGCGCGCCGACATAGACGATGTTCTTGTAAAGCTGGCGCTGCCTGGGATCGGAATATTCCGCGGCGCAGATCTCGGTCAGCGGCATGCCGAGAACCTCGATATCGTCGCGGGTCAGAAGCTGCGAGATCGGTCTGGTCGAATCATAGAAGAGGTACCCGCCGGACTCGATCGCCGCGAAATCCTGGGCGAAGGTCTGGGGGTTCATGGCGACGAGAATATCGGCGCCGCCGCGCGCGCCCAGGCGCCCGGCTTCGCTCACCCTGACCTCGTACCAGGTCGGCAGTCCCTGGATATTCGAGGGAAAGATGTTGCGCGGAGCGATCGGGACGCCCATCCGCAGGATCGAACGCGCGAACAGAAGATTGGCGCTTGCCGATCCCGAGCCGTTGACGTTGGCGAAGCGAATGACGAAGTCGTTTACGGCGCTGATCGGCATGGGTGTCCGGCTTGGGCCATCTCGAAGGTGAACTTCATCATATCCCAGGCGCCGGTCGGGCAGCGCTCGGCGCAGAGCCCGCAGTGCAGGCATAGATCCTCGTCCTTGACCATGACCCGGCGGGTCTTGACCGGCTCCGAGACATAGATCGCCTGGGAAAAATTGAGCGCGGGCGCGTTCAGCGAACGCCGCAACTCGTCCTCGGGCGCGTTGGCCACGAACGAGATGCAGTCGATCGGGCAAACGTCGACGCAGGCGTCGCACTCGATGCATAAGGGAGCGGAGAACACGGTCTGGACGTCGCAGTTGAGGCAGCGCTGCGATTCGCCGATCGCCTGAATGAAATCGAAGCCGAGCTCGACCTCGGTCTGGATGTTCTTCAGCGCCACCGCGTTCTCGACATGGGGCACCTGAAACCGGCGATCGAGGGTGATGTCATTGTCGTAGGACCACTCGTGGATGCCCATTTTCTGGCTGACGAGATTGGTCAACGGATCGGGGCGCAGGCGCGGATCCTGGCCCTGGCAGAAGGCGTCGATCGAGATCGCGGCCTCGTGGCCGTGGGCGACCGCGGTGATGATGTTCTTCGGGCCGAACGCGGCGTCTCCACCGAAGAAGACGTTCGGCAGGCTCGACTGGAAGGTGACGGCGTCGACGGCGGGCAGACCGTCGCGGCCGAACGCGAGGCCCGCGTCACTTTCGATCCAGGGAAAGGCGTTTTCCTGGCCGACCGCGATCAGGACGTCGTCGCATTCGATCACGACATCGGGTTCGCCGGTCGGGACGAGCTGGCGGCGCCCGCGCTCGTCGATTTTCGCCGTCATTTTCTCGAACACGACCCCGGTCAGCCGACCCGATTCATGGGTGAACGCCTTGGGCGCGTGGAAGTTGAGGATCGCGACGCCCTCGCGCATCGCGTCTTCCTTTTCCCACGGCGAGGCCTTCATTTCGGCGAAGCCGGAACGCACGACGACGTTGACCACGGCGCCGCCGAGGCGCCGCGCGGTGCGGCAGCAATCCATCGCGGTGTTGCCGCCGCCGAGCACTACGACACGCCGGCCGATCGACGAGACATGCCCGAACGAAACGCTCGCCAGCCAGTCGATGCCAATGTGGATGTGGCCCGGGGCTTCCCGGCGTCCGGGAATCTCCAGGTTGCGTCCGCGCGGCGCGCCGCAGCCGACGAAAATCGCATCGTAGCCCTCGCCGGCGAGGCGCTTGAGACTGTCGATGCGCCGTTCGGCCACGAACTGGCCGCCGGTCGAGAGGGCGTAGCCGACCTCCTCGTCGATCACCTCGTCGGGGAGGCGAAACTTCGGAATCTGGCTGCGCATCATGCCGCCGGCGCGCGAATCGGAATCAAACACCACGACCTCGTAGCCGATCGCGGCGAGATCGCGTGCGACGGTGAGCGACGCCGGGCCGGCGCCGACGCAGGCCACGCGCTTGCCGTTTCGTGTCGTGGGCGCGCGGGGCAGGAGGGCTGCGATGTCGTGCTTGTGATCGGCGGCGACGCGCTTGAGCCGGCAGATGGCGACCGGCTGCTCCTCGAGCCTTCCCCTTCGGCAGGCGGGCTCGCACGGACGGTCGCAGGTGCGCCCAAGGATCCCCGGGAAAACATTCGACTTCCAATTGATCATGTAGGCGTCGTTATAGTCCCCGGCTGCGATCTTGCGGATGTATTCGGGGACCGGAGTATGCGCCGGGCACGCCCACTGACAATCGACGACTTTGTGAAAATACTCGGGATCCGAGACGTCCGTCGGCTTCACGACCGCTTGCCCTTCCGTCAGTCCCCGAGATGCGAACTCGTCCGAATCCATTCTTACGCCAGCCTTCGGGCA
>JBAUXQ010000171.1:0-3579 GCA_049584355.1 Roseiarcus sp.
ATCGCCGAGTTCGAACGGGCCGAAGGAAACGCGGATCAGGCGGTTGACCGCAAGACCCAGGTGCTCGAGGATCTTCTTGATCTCGCGGTTTTTTCCCTCCCTGAGGCCCAAGGTGAGCCAGGCGTTCGAGCCCTGCTCGCGGTCGAGCTTGGCTTCGATGCCGAGATAGTCGACGCCGTCGATGGTGATCCCGCCGCTTAAAGCATCGAGCGCCGCCTGGTCGATGTTCCCATGCGCGCGCACGCGATAGCGGCGCAGCCAGCCGGTCGACGGCAGCTCCAGCACCCGCGCCAGCCCGCCGTCGTTGGTGAGGAGCAGGAGCCCTTCGGTGTTGATGTCCAGCCGGCCGACCGCGACCACGCGCGGCAGGCCCGGCGGCAGCGCGCCGAAGACCGTCGGCCGCCCCTCCGGATCGCGGGCTGTGGTGACGAACCCCCGAGCCTTATGAAACAGAAAGAGCCTGGTGCGTTCGGCCGCGCCGAGCCGCTCGCCGTCGACGCGCACGTCGTCGGCGTCGCTGACGTTGAAAGCGGGCCTCGACAACACCTCGCCGTTGACGCTGACCCGCCCCTCAGCGATCCACGCTTCGGCCTCGCGGCGGGAGCAAATGCCGGCGCGCGCCATGACCTTGCCGATCCGCTGCCCCTCGCGGACTTGAGAGGTTTCCGCCTTCGTTTCGTCGCTCATATTCGCTTCGTTCCGCCGCTGTTTGCGCCGCGTTGCCATCAGCGACCGCTTGTCCTAAGCCCGAACGCGCCGCGCCGCCAACCGAAAAACGCTTCGGTCCGCAGATCGGGGCGAGGCCGGCGTGGGAAGCGCGATGTCGAGCGATGAGGGGAAGGGCGGCGATCCGATGAGCCTCGCCTTCGCCGAGGCGCGGTCGGCGGAGCTCCGTGGCGAAACGCCGATCGGCGCCGCGCTCATTCGCGACGGAACCGTGATCGCGAGCGACGGCAACCGCACCCGCGAACTCGCCGATCCGACCGCGCATGCTGAAATGCTCGTCATCCGCGAGGCTGCGGCGAGACTCGGCTCCGAACGGCTCGCCGGCTGCGATCTTTACGTGACGCTTGAGCCGTGCGCGATGTGCGCCGGCGCGATTTCGCTCGCCCGCCTGCGCCGCCTCTATTACGCCGCCCCGGACCCCAAGGGCGGCGCGGTCGACAACGGCCCGCGCTTCTTCCAGGAGCCAACCTGCCACCACGCGCCCGAGGTCTACGGCGGCGTCCGTGAGAGCGAGGCGGCGGCGATGCTGCGGAGGTTCTTCGCCGCGAGGCGCCTGTAGGGCGCGGTCGTTGACCGCGCCAGCGGGGTCAGCGACCCCGCTCTACAGCGCGACTGCCTTGCAAGGCGCGAGCCGGCATGAGAGATCATCCGCAGCCGAACACCCGTCTCAGGGAGGAACCATGTCCAGTCCGCCGTTCCGCGCCGACCATGTCGGCAGCTATCTGCGCCCGGAGCGGCTGCGAGCAGCGCGCGAACGCTTCGCCGCCGGCCATATGGCGGCGCAGGAGCTGCACGCGATCGAGGACGATTGCATCCGCGAAGTCGTGCATGCCCAGGAGCACGTGGGCCTGAGCGGAATCACCGACGGCGAGTTCCGCCGCACCTATTTTCACGTCGATTTTCTCGAACGATTCGAGGGCGTCGAGACACATTACGGCGAGTTCGTCGCCAAGTTCCGCAAGGACGATGGCTCCGAGGTCGGGTTCAAGCCGCCGACGATGCATGTCGGCAGCAAGATCAAGTGGGTCGGGCCGATTCAGGGGCCGGACTTC
Source organism: Roseiarcus sp. (assembly GCA_049584355.1). Classification (GTDB taxonomy): domain Bacteria; phylum Pseudomonadota; class Alphaproteobacteria; order Rhizobiales; family Beijerinckiaceae; genus Roseiarcus. Next base: position 1,779 of record JBAUXQ010000171.1, read on the forward strand.
GATTTCCTGAAGTCGGCCACCACCCGCACGCCGAAGGTGTGCATCCCGGCGCCCTCGATGCTGCATTTCCGCGGCGGGCGCGAGGCGATCAGCGAGGCGGTCTATCCCGACCTCGAGGATTTCTACGCCGATCTGACCGCGGCCTATCGCGCCGAGATCGCCGATCTTGCGGCGCGCGGCCTGCGCTATCTGCAATTCGACGACACCAATCTCGCCTATCTCTGCGATCCCGACATTCGCGCCCGCACCAGGGCGCGCGGCGACGACCCGGACACGCTGACCCGCCTCTACTGCCGACTGATCAACGATTCGATCCGCGACCGGCCCAAGGATATGACGGTCTGCGTTCATCTCTGCCGCGGCAATTTCAAGAGCGCCTGGGTGGCGCAAGGCGGCTATGAGCCGGTCGCCGAGATCCTGCTCAACGAAATGAAGATCGACGGCTTCTTCCTCGAATACGACGACGAGCGTTCCGGCGATTTCGCGCCGCTGCGCTTTGCGCCGAAGAGCGCGACCATCGTGCTCGGCCTCATGAGCTCGAAGCGGGCGGAGGCTGAACCGAAGGACGACGTCAAGCGCCGCATCGACGAAGCGGCGAAATACGTCCCTTTGAGCCAATGCGCGCTCTCCCACCAATGCGGCTTCTCCTCGACCGCGCACGGCAACGACCTCACCGAGTCCGATCAGTGGATCAAGCTTGCGCGGCTGGTCGAAATCGTCGAAGAGGTCTGGGGCAAGGCCTGATCGCGTTATCCTCCCCCGCTTGCGGGGGAGGGGACCATGCGGAGCATGGTGGTGGGGTTGGACGGAAAAGACGTTGCAATGAGGGCGCCTTCAGGAACCATCGCCCAAGCTCGCGAACTGCGGCGCCGGCTTTCTCCGCCCGAAGCTCGCCTTTGGAGCCGGTTGCGCGCGCGAAGCCCTAGAGCCGCAGCCCCCGCCACCGCCCTTCGGTCGGTCCCCCTCCCCGGCTTCGCAGGGGAGGATAGATGACCGCCTCGAAACTGACCTGGTTCGACGCCGGCAAGTGTTTCATCGGCGGCCGCTGGGTTAGGCCGCGATCGGGCGGGAGCCTGCCGATCGAAGACCCGTCGCGCGGGATCGAGATCGGCGAAATCGCCCGTGGGACAGCCGCCGATATCGATGCGGCGGTCGAGGCGGCCGAGCGCGCGCTTCATGGGCCCTGGGGCCGTCTCACGGCGGCCGAGCGCGGGCGGCTGCTCGCGAAGCTCGCCGAACTGGTCAACACGAGGGTCGATGAACTCGCCCGCATCGAGGCGTTCGACGTCGGCAAGCCCTTGAAGCAAGGCCGCGCCGACGCGCTGGCGCTCGCGCGCTACATGGAGTTTTACGCCGGCGCCGCCGACAAGGTGATGGGCGAGACCATCCCCTATCTCGGCGGCTATACGGTCTACACCTTGCGCGAGCCCCATGGCGTGACCGGGCATATCGTGCCGTGGAACTATCCGATGCAGATTGCCGGGCGCACCGTCGGCGCGGCGCTGGCGATGGGCAACGCCTGCGTGCTCAAGCCGGCGGAGGAAGCCTGCCTCACCTCGCTCGCGCTCGCCGATCTGGCGCGGGAAGCGGGTTTTCCGGACGGCGCGGTCAACGTCGTTCCCGGCCTCGGCGAGGAGGCGGGCGCCGCGCTCGCCGCCCATCCCGGCGTGAGCCACCTTTCCTTCACCGGTTCGGTCGCGGTCGGGGCGCTGGTCCAGGCGGCGGCGGCGCGCCATGTCGCGCCGGTGACGCTCGAACTCGGCGGCAAATCGCCTCAACTCGTGTTCGCCGACGCCGACCT
>JBAUXQ010000172.1:0-2189 GCA_049584355.1 Roseiarcus sp.
GGAGAAGGGTCGGGGATGAGGGTTGCGACGGCGGAGACCGGCTGCGCGCTCGCGACCGGCGGCGCCCTCACCCCTGGCCCCTCTCCCTCCCTCGACAAGCTCGGGATGAGGGGGGAGGGGAATGCGCTCGCTCAGGCGATTTTCACGTATTCGAAGTCGCCGGGCTGGTTGTTGACGCCGACGCGGGGCGGGGCGATCCAGCTCGCGTATTTGCCCGGTTCGTGACACGGCTTCATCAGCGAGCCGATGAAGCGCATGTCGTCGTCGTTGGGCAGCCAGTCGCCGCTCTTCGCGCTCCACTCGTCTTCGCTCAGCACTTCACCGGCGGGGCTGACCCGTTTGCCCGCGAATTCCCCGATCCGGCGATTGAAGCCCTTGTGCGGCTGGACGAACTTGAAGGCGATGCCCGCCTTCTCGACCGACTTGTTCCAGCGGTCGATCCCGCCCTGACAATCGACGATGAAGTCGTCGAGCAAGCGCGCATTGAGGGCGCGCAAGGCCGGGACCTGCTCGACGACGAGCTTGCCGTCGACGACGCGCTCGACGGGATAGGTCGCGTCCTGAAGGACATGATCGTCCCCCTTGAGGTTCGCTTCATTGAAGCGCCCCTTGATGCCCGAGCCGAACGCCTCGGCGGCGTTTGAGGAGATCTCGGAGCCGAACAGGTCGCGGGTCACCGAAGCGTGGAAGTTCAATTTGCGCTGCAGGAGCGGCAGGTCGACGACGCCGAGCTTGCGCGCCGCCTCGCCGTCATCGGGGTCCTTGACGCCCGCTTTCACCATCGCCGCGCAGGTCGCCTCGATCGTCCGCTGGACGCCGGTCTCGCCGACGAACATGTGATGGGCTTCCTCGGTCAGCATGAACCGGCAGGTGCGCGACAGCGGATCGAAGCCGCTCTCGGCGAGCGCGGCGAGCTGCATCTTGCCGTCGCGGTCGGTGAAGAAAGTGAACATGAAGAACGACAGCCAGTCGGGCGTGTTTTCATTGAAGGCGCCGAGGATGCGCGGATTGTCCATCTGCCCGCTCTGGCGCTCGAGCAACGCCTGCGCCTCCTCGCGCCCGTCCTTGCCGAAATATTTGACCAAGAGATAGACCATCGCCCAGAGATGCCGGCCCTCCTCGACATTGACCTGGAACAGGTTGCGCATGTCGTAGAGGCTCGGCGCGGTTGCGCCGAGGAAGCGCTGCTGCTCGACCGAAGCCGGCTCGGTGTCGCCCTGGACGACGATGAGCCGGCGCAGCAGCGCGCGGTGCTCACCGGGCACTTCCTGCCAGGCGGGCTCCCCTTTATGGCGGCCGAACGGGATCGTGCGCCCCTCGACCTTCGGCGCGAGCAGGATGCCCCAGCGATAGGTCGGCATCTTCACATAGCCGAACTTGGCCCAGCCGGCAGGGTCGACGCCGACGGCGGTGCGCAGATAGACCTCGGATTGCTGGTAGCCGACCGGGCCCATGCCGCTCCACCAGTCGAGATATTTGGGTCGCCAGCCCTCGAGCGCGCGCTGAAGCTGCTTGTCGGAACCAAGGGCGACGTTGTTGGGAATGACGTCGTCATAGCTGATTTCGACGAAGCGGTCGCCGCTCGTCGATCCTGCCGAGTCGCTGAGAATGTCTTCGGCGCTCATGGGTTTCTCCTCGTGGGTCACGGTCGCGTCAGTAGGTTTCCAAATGCAGTCGCCCGTCGCGCTTGAGCGCCTGCCCGTGGGTCTCCCAATCGAGCCCGGCCTTGGTCGCGATGTCGCGAAGCGCGGTTACGACCCCTTCCTCCATCGCCTTGAGGCCGCAGACGTAGAAATAGGCGTCCGGATCGGCGATGAGGGGGGCGAGATCGACCGCCCGCTCGCGCATCGCGTCCTGCACATAGCGCTTGGGCTCGCCCGGCGTGCGGCTGAAGGCGAAGTTGATGTCGATGAAATCGTTGGGCAGGTTCCCGAGCGGGCCAAAGTACGGCAATTCCTCCTTGGTGCGGGCGCCGAAGAACAGCATCAGCTTGCCGCTCTCGATCTTGCCCGACTTGCGTAAGCGGCGCCGCCACTCGGTCATCGCCCGCATCGGCGCGCTGCCGGTGCCGGTGCAGATCATCACGATTGCGCTTTGCGGGTGGGTGGGCATGAGGAAGCTCAAGCCGAACGGTCCGGTCGCCTCGACCTTGTCGCCCACTTTCAAGTCGCAGAGATAGTTGCTGGCGA
>JBAUXQ010000173.1:0-6430 GCA_049584355.1 Roseiarcus sp.
GGTTCGCCCAACATCGACTGCCGCCAGGATGGTTCGAGGCTCCATCCGAAGTTTGGACGTGCGTCCTACCTTTTCAATTCGACGATTGCCGGCGTCGACCAGGCGGACGCGATTCTCGTCATCGGCTCGAATCCGCGCCACGAAGCGCCGGTGCTCAATGCACGCATCCGTAAGCGATGGCTCGGCGGCGGCGTGCTGACGGGGCTCGTTGGCGAAATGGCCGACCTCACCTTCAAATACAATTACCTTGGCGCGGCGCCCGAATCGCTTGCCGCATTCGCCGACCATCCGCCGGCCAACAAGACCAAGCCGATGTTCATTCTTGGAGCCGGCGCTTTTGCGCGGCCGGACGGCCAAGCGGTTCTCTCGCTCGCCGCCAAGGCGGCGCTGTCGCTCGGCGTGGTGAAGGACGGGTGGAACGGCTTCAATGTGCTGCACAGCGCCGCATCACGCGTCGGCGGCCTCGATCTCGGCCTCGTCCCAGGCGAACGCGGGCTCGACGCGCCAACGATGGCGAAGGCCAATGCCGTCGACCTGCTCGTCAATCTTGGCGCCGACGAGATCGACATTGAACCAGGCGCCTTCGTCGTCTACATAGGCACGCACGGCGATCGCGGAGCGCATAGAGCCGACGTCATTCTGCCGGGCGCGGCCTACACCGAGAAGACCGGCATCTATGTCAACACCGAGGGGCGGCCGCAATTCGCCGAGCGCGCGGTGTTTCCGCCCGGGGACGCACGCGAGGATTGGTCGATCCTGCGCGCGCTTTCGGATCCGATCGGCGCGCGACTGCCGTTCGACTCGCTCACCCAGTTGCGTTCGGCGCTTGCCGCCGCCTATCCTTTCCTGGTGCGGTTCGACGCCGTTGCGCCTGCGGATGCGGGCGTCTTTGGCCAACTTGCCGCGCTCGGCGGTGCGATCGACAAAGCGCCGTTCGTTGCGGCCGTCGCCGACTTCTACCTCACAAATCCGATCGCGCGCGCCTCTCGCGTCATGGCCGAATGTTCGGCTTTGGGCCGGGGCGTTCAGCGCGAGGCGGCGGAATAGGGCGATTTCGCGATGAGCAGCGCAACACCCTCCCGCCCAGCTTCCCCGCCCTGGGGCGCGATTCTTGGCGCCGGCGCCGTCGTCATCATCGTGATCGTCGCCGCGCTTTGGCTTCTTATCAGAAGCGGCGCCATGTCCGAAGCCGGCGAATGGATGCACGAGAGCGACGCCGGCTCGCTCCTGAGGCACGTGCTCGAGAGCCTGCTGCTTCTGGTATGCCTTCTCCTCTCGACCGCGTTGCTCATCTATCTCGAGCGCAAGATCTGGGGCTCCGTGCAGTTGCGCCGAGGGCCCAACGTGGTCGGACCGTGGGGCGCCCTGCAGCCGTTCGCGGATTTCATCAAATTCATGGTCAAGGAGCCGATCATTCCGGCGAGCGCCAACAAAGGCGTGTTCGTCATGGCGCCGCTGGTTTCGGTCGTGCTGGCGATATCCGCTTGGGCGGTCCTCCCCGTTGCCGACGGCTGGTCGATCAGCGACATCAACGTCGGCGTCCTCTATCTCTTCGCCGTCTCCTCGCTCGGCGTCTACGGCATCATCATGGCCGGCTGGGCCTCCAATTCGAAGTATCCGCTGATGTCGGCGCTGCGCGCGGCCGCGCAGATGGTGTCTTATGAAGTGTCGATCGGGTTCGTCATTGTCACCGTGGTGATGTGCGCCGGCTCGTTGAACCTGTCCGAGATTGTTCGCGCGCAAGATACGCGATTGGGCATTCTCGGCTGGTACTGGCTGCCGCTGCTGCCGATGTTCGTCATCTTCTTCGTGTCGGCGCTCGCCGAGACGAACCGGCCCCCATTCGATTTGACCGAGGCGGAGTCGGAGCTCGTCGCCGGCTATTCGGTCGAATATTCGGCTTCGCTCTTCCTGCTGCAGTACCTCACCGAGCTGGTCGCCGTCTTGACCATGTCGGCGATGACGGCGGTCCTGTTTCTGGGCGGATGGTTGTCGCCGCTGCCTTTCCCGCCCTTCACCTGGGTGCCTGGGCTGATCTGGTTCCTTATCAAGGGGTGGTCGGTAGTGTTCATGTTCTCGATGGTGAAGGCGTTCGTGCCGCGCTATCGTTACGATCAATTGATGCGGCTTGGCTGGAAAGTGTTCCTGCCGATCTCGCTGGTGATGGTGGTGGTCGTGGCCGGCGTGCTCGAATTCACCGGTTTCGGCGCGAATTCCTCCGGGCCCCTGAGCTGACGGAGGAGAGGAAAGTCCATGGCTCTCAGGCTCGCCCAATCCGCCCGTTCGCTGTTCCTCGGCGAATTCCTCGCGGCCCTCGCGCTGTCGGTCCAATACATGTTCAAGCCGAAGGCGACGCTAAACTATCCGCATGAGAAGACGCCGCTGAGCCCGCGCTTCCGAGGTGAGCACGCGCTACGCCGCTATCCCAACGGCGAGGAGCGCTGCATCGCCTGCAAGTTGTGCGAGGCGATCTGCCCGGCCCAGGCGATCACGATCGAGGCGGGACCGCGACGCAACGACGGCACCCGGCGCACCACTCGCTACGACATCGACATGGTCAAGTGCATTTATTGCGGCATGTGCCAGGAATCCTGTCCGGTCGACGCGATCGTCGAAGGACCGAATTTCGAATTCGCGACCGAGACGCGCGAAGAGCTTTACTACGACAAGCAACGATTGCTGGCCAACGGCGATCGCTGGGAGCGGGAATTGGCGCGCAACATCGCGCTCGACGCGCCATATCGATAACGACCTTCTTCCTTTGCGGGGAAGGATGCTGGTCATGGCCGCTCGAAAGACGGACATTGTCAGCGAACGCGTTTTGTCCGGCCGGACGAGAAGTCCGCGCCACGACAAGCGCGGCCAGGAATGCGGGACGCCGCGTCGACCCTTCACCTGCAAAGGGGGAGGGGTTGGCGCGAGGGGCTTTTGACGAGAGGCGGGCGATGCAGGCGGATGCGCTGTTCTTCTGGATTTTCGCCCCGGTCCTTGTCGTGTCGGCCTTCGCCGTCATCGTAGCCAGGAACCCGGTCCATTCGGTCCTGTTCCTCATCCTTTCCTTTGTCTGCGCGGCCGGCCTGTTCCTGCTGATGGGCGCCGAGTTCCTGGCGATGATCCTGATTATCGTCTATGTCGGCGCAGTCGCGGTGCTGTTCCTATTTGTCGTTATGCTGCTGGACGTGGATTTCGCCCGGCTGAGGCAGGGCTTCGTCGAATACCTGCCGCAGGGGTTGTTGATCGCATTGGTGGTTGCGATCGAGCTCATCTACGTCGTCTCCGGTCTAGGCCCCTCATCGAGGGCCGCAACCGCGGCGACGCCGGCAGGCACGCTCAGCAATACCGCCGCGCTCGGCGAAGTGCTCTACACCCGATATTTCTACTTCTTTCAGGCATCGGGGATGATTTTGCTCACCGCCATGATCGGCGCAATCGTCCTCACCCTCCACCACAAGCCGGGCGTCAAGCGGCAGGACGTTGCAGCGCAGGTCGGGCGTACCCCCGAAACTGCGATCGAGGTGCGTAAGGTCCCCTCCCGCGCTGGCATATGAAGGATCACGGGCATGGGAATCGGCCTTTCCAACTACCTCACCCTCGCCGCGATGGTGTTCACGATCGGCATCGCCGGCATCATCCTCAACCACAAGAACATCATCATCATCCTGATGTCGGTTGAGCTCATTCTTCTCTCTGTGAATATCAACCTTATCGCCTTTTCAACCTATTCCGGCGATCTGACCGGCCAGGCATTCTCACTCTTCATCCTCACGGTCGCCGCAGCGGAGTCGGCGATCGGCCTGGCGATCCTCGTCGCCTACTACCGCAATCGCGGCTCGATTGCGGTCGAAGACATCAACTCGCTGAAGGGCTAGACCGGTTCATGTACGAGCTGATCGTCTTCCTGCCACTTCTCGGCTTCCTGATCGCCGGCATTTTCGGGCCGTGGATCGGGGCGCGCGGAGCCGAATATGTGACGACCGGCCTGCTCGGCGTTTCCTTCGTTCTCTCGTGGATCGCGTTCGTCATGGTCGCCGGCGGAGCGGACGCTCACATTTTCATCGCCAACTGGTTCACCTCCGGCAAGGTTGTCGCCTCCTGGGCCTTTCGCATCGACACCCTGACGGCGGTCATGCTCGTCGTGGTGACGACGGTGTCGTTCCTCGTCCACGTCTACTCGATTGGCTACATGTCGGACGACCCGTCGCGACCGCGGTTTTTCGCTTACCTTTCGCTCTTCACCTTCGCCATGCTGATGCTGGTGACGTCGGACAATCTGGTGCAGATGTTCTTCGGCTGGGAGGGCGTCGGTCTGATGTCCTACCTGCTGATCGGCTTTTGGTACGAGCGGCCGACGGCCAACGCCGCGGCGATCAAAGCGTTCGTCGTCAATCGGGTCGGGGACTTCGGTTTCTCGCTCGGCATCTTCCTTACCTACTATCTCACCGGTTCGATCGCCTTCGATCAGGTGTTCGCGGCCGCCCCGGGTCTTGTCGGCAAGACGGTGCATTTCATCGGCTTCGATTGGGACGCGGTCACGCTCGCCTGCCTGCTCCTCTTCATGGGCGCGATGGGCAAGTCGGCGCAGTTCCTGCTTCACACCTGGCTTCCCGACGCGATGGAGGGCCCGACCCCAGTCTCGGCTCTTATTCATGCGGCGACCATGGTGACGGCGGGCGTGTTCATGGTCGCGAGGCTGTCGCCGTTGTTCGAGCTGTCTTCCACCGCGCTCAGCGTTGTGACAATCGTGGGCGCGACCACGGCCTTCTTCGCCGCGACCGTCGGCCTGGTGCAGAACGACATCAAGAAAGTGATCGCCTATTCGACTTGTTCGCAGCTCGGTTACATGTTCGTCGGCCTCGGAGTCGGCGGCTACAGCATCGGCATCTTTCATCTGTTCACCCACGCCTTCTTCAAGGCGCTGCTGTTCCTTGGCGCGGGTTCGGTCATCACCGCGATGCATCACGAGCAGGACATGCGGGCGATGGGGGGGCTGCGCAAGGAGATCCCGTTCACCTTCTGGATGATGTTAATCGGAACGCTTGCCTTGACGGGCGTCGGGATTCCATTCACGTCGATCGGGTTCGCGGGTTTCGTCTCGAAGGATGCGATCATCGAGGCTGCGTTCGCCTCGCATCGCTACGGGGCGGTCTATGGATTCTTGTGCACTGACGTCGCCGCCGGCCTGACCGCCTTCTATTCCTGGCGCCTCGTATTCATGACCTTCTTCGGCCAGCGCGGAGACTGGGGGGAATCGCTTCGAACGAGTGGACATGAGCAGGATGGTCATGCGCATGACGAGCCCGATCCGAGCGGGTCTGCGGCACATGCGCATTCGATTTCGCCGGAGACGCATGCCCACGCCGATCATCCCGTCAAGGAATCACCGATGGTGATGCTCGCGCCGCTCGCGGTGCTGGCGCTCGGGGCGACAGTCGCCGGCACGGTGTTCCGCTACCTGTTCATTGGCGGCGGCTATGAGGGGTTTTGGCGCAACTCGCTGTTCCTCGGACAGGAGAACCACCTTCTTGAGGAGATGGAGCACGTACCGTTTCTGGTCTCGCTGTCGCCGAGCCTGTTCATGCTGGGCGGGCTCGTGATCGCCTACTACATGTATCTTGTCGACCGTACAGCGCCGGCGCGGCTGGCGAACGCCTATCCAGCGGTCTACCGCTTCCTGCTCAACAAGTGGTACTTCGACGAGCTCTATGACTTCCTGTTCGTCCGTCCGGCCTTCGCCATCGGCCGGGCATTCTGGAAGGGCGGCGACGGCGCGATCATCGACGGGCTTGGGCCGGACGGCGTCTCTGCCCGCGTTCTCGACGTCGCCCGCAGCGCCGTTCGCCTGCAGACGGGCTACGTCTACCACTACGCTTTCGCGATGCTTATCGGCGCCGCCGCGCTGACGACCTGGTATCTGTTCAACGGGGCGATGCGATGAACGGTTCCTGGATCCTCTCCGGCATCCTGGCGCTGCCGCTCGTCGGCGCGCTGTTCATCCTGCTGCTGCCGGGCGACAGCGAAGCGACCAAGCGAAACGCGCGCTGGATTGCGTTGTTTACAACCCTGATCACGTTCGCCCTGAGCCTCGTCGCCTGGTCCCGCTTCGATCCGGCCCAGCCCGGCTTTCAGCTGGTCGAGGAGCGCGACTGGTTTTCGCACGCGATTCTTTACAAGCTTGGCGTCGATGGCATTTCGATGCCGTTCGTGCTGCTCACCGCCTTTCTCATGCCGATCTGCATTGTCGCGTCCTGGACGCCGATTCAGACCCGCGTGAAGGAGTACATGATCACCTTCCTGGTGATGGAGACCCTGATGGTCGGCGTCTTCGTCGCGCTCGACCTCGTGCTCTTCTATTTGTTCTTCGAGGGCGGCCTCATCCCGATGTTCATCATCATCGGCGTCTGGGGCCACGGGAACCGGGTGTACGCCGCCT
>JBAUXQ010000174.1:0-3330 GCA_049584355.1 Roseiarcus sp.
CCAAGGGGCTCGACTTCCTGCGCAGCTACACCACCCCCGGCCTGACGACGATCTTCGTCAATCTGAAGGGCTCGACGAGGCCCTCGGAAGTGCCGGACATCTGGTATCAGGTGCGCAAGAACATCGGGGACATCCGCGGCACGCTGCCCGCCGGAGTGGTCGGACCCGGCTTCAACGACGATTTCGGCGACACCTTCGGCCTGATCTACGGCTTCACCGCCGACGGCTTCACCCACCGCGAGTTGCGCGACACCGTCGAGGACATCCGCTCGCGCCTTTTGCAAGTGCCGGACGTGTCGAAGATCGAGCTCATCGGCGCCCAGGACGAGCAGATATTCGTCGAGTTCTCGGTGGCGGAGCTGGCCGGCCTCGGCATCGACCGGTCGGCGTTGATCGCGGCGCTCAGAGCCCAGAACGCGGTCAGTCCCGCGGGCGAGCTCCAGACCGGCGACGAGACGATTTCGCTCCGCGTTTCGGGCGCCTTCCGGTCGGAAGCGGACCTGCTCGACGTCAACTTCCTGTCCAACGGCCGGCTGATCCGGCTGCGCGACATCGCCACCGTCAGGCGCGCCTATTCCGATCCGCCGCAGCCGATGTTTCGTGTCAACGGCAAGCCGGCGATCGGCCTCGCCATCGCCATGCGCGACGGCGGCGATATCCTGACGCTCGGCCGCAATGTCGGACATGCGGTCGACGAGAGCGTCGCCAACCTGCCGCTCGGCATCGACGCGGCGCTGGTCAGCGATCAGCCGGTGGTGGTCCAGACCGCGATTGGCGAGTTCATGGAGTCGCTCTGGCAGGCGATCGCCATCATCATGGCGGTGAGCATCATCAGCCTGGGTTTAAGGCCGGGCTCGGTGGTGGCGCTGACGATCCCGCTCACCATCGCGATCATCTTTCCGATCATGGAGGCGATGCACATCGACCTCCAGCGCATCTCGCTTGGCGCCCTCATCATTTCCTTGAGCCTGCTCGTCGACAGCGCCATGACGACCATCGACGTCATGACAACCCGCCTCACCCTGGGCGACAGCAAGGAGGAAGCGGCGTCGTTCGCTTACAAGACGCTGGCGCTGCCGATGCTGACGGGCACTTTCGTCACCATCGCCGGCTTCGTGCCGATCGGCTTCGCCCGCAGCGCCGCCGGCGAATATACGTTCTCGATCTTCGCCGTGGTGACGATCGCGCTCATCGTGTCGTGGTTCGTCGCCGTCCTGTTCGCGCCGCTGCTCGGCGTCTGGCTCCTCAAGAAGCCGGAAACCGCGGCCGCCCAAGAGCCCAACTTCGTCATGCGCACCTTCCGCTCGATCCTGGTCGGCGCGATGCGGGTGCGCTGGATCACAATCGCCGTGACGCTCGCCTGTTTCGCCGCCTCGCTCATCGCCCTGCCCTATGTGCCGCGGCAGTTCTTTCCCGCTTCCGACCGCCCGGAGCTCACCGTCGATCTGACCCTGCCGCAAAACGCCTCGATCTACGCCAGTGAGGCAGCGTCGGCCAAGCTCGACGCGATGCTCAAGGGCGATCCCGACGTCGCCAGCTGGAGCACCTATGTCGGACGCGGCGCGATCCGTTTCTACCTGCCGCTCGACGTCAAGCTCGCCAACGACTTTTTCTCGCAAGCCGTCGTGATCGCCAAGGACGTGCCGGCGCGCGACCGGCTGCACTTGAAGCTCGAGAAGGCGCTGGCCGAGGAGTTGCCGAGCGCGGTCGTCCGCGTTTCGCCGCTCGAGCTCGGGCCGCCGGTCGGCTGGCCGGTGCAATATCGGGTCAGCGGGCCGGACGCCGCCCAAGTACGCGCGATCGCGCTCAAGCTCGGCCAGGCGATGGGCGAAAACGCCAATCTGAGGCTGGTCAACTTCGACTGGATGGAGCCCTCGCGCGAGGTCAGGGTCAGGATCGACCAGGATCAGGCCCGGCTTCTCGGCCTGAGCTCGCAGACGCTGGCCGAGACGCTGAACGCCGTCATGTCGGGCGCGCCGATCACCCAGGTTCGCGACGGCATCTATCTCGTCAATGTCGTCGCCCGGGCGAACGACGAGCAGCGCGTGTCGCTTTCGACCTTGCGTTCGCTGCAGCTGCCGCTCCCCGGCGGGCGGACGGTCCCCTTGAGCCAGATCGCGACCTTCGACTTCGATCAGGAATTTCCCCTGATTTGGCGGCGCGACCGGGTCCCGACTCTGACCGTCCAGGCCGACGTCCGCGACGCCGCGACGCCGGAAGGCGCGGTTCGATCGCTCGAGCCGGCGATCGACAAGCTCGAGACGAGCCTGCCGAGCGGCTACCACATCGCCACCGGCGGCACGGTCGAGGAGAGCGCCCAGTCGCAGGCTTCGGTGTTCGCGCTCTTGCCCGCGGCCTTGTTCCTGATGCTGCTCTTCCTGATGATGCAGCTGCACAGCTTCGGGCGGGTGGCGTTGGTCGTCGCAACGGTGCCGCTCGGATTGATCGGCATCGTGCTCGCGCTCATCATCTCCAACCGGCCGCTCGGTTTCGTCGCCATCCTCGGCATTCTGGCGCTGGTCGGCATGATCGCTCGCAACGCCGTGATCCTCATCGACCAGATCGAAACCGAGCGGTCGCAAGGGCGCGACATCTGGGACGCCGTGGTCGAGGCGACGCTCTCCCGTTTCCGCCCGATCATGCTGACCGCGATCTCGACCGTGCTCGGCCTGATCCCGATCGCGCCGACTGTCTTCTGGGGCCCGATGGCCTTCGCCATCATGGGCGGCCTGTTCGTCGCCACGATGCTGACGCTATTGGTGCTGCCGGTGTTCTACATCACGCTTTATCGCGCGAAGGCGCCTGCGGCGGCGTTGCGGGCGCGGTGAACGGATGGGCCGTCATCGCGAGCCCGAGCAAGGCGAGGGCGTGGCGATCCAGAATCGTAGCGCGTCATCCCTGGATCGCTTCGCGTTCGCTCGCGATGACGACTCCGGTCGTTGGGGCATCCCATCGCTTCGGTCGTCTCAAAACTGCTACGTTTGCCCCACTCTCAAAACGACCCGACTGCGCTCCCCAGCACTATCACCACGGCGAGCGCCAGCAGTCCGCCGACGATCGACACCATTACGATGTCCATAAAGCTCTCGCGATGGGTCGAGTTGCAGACTGCGAGCAGCGTCACCACCGCGCCGTTGTGCGGCAGGCTGTCGAGCGTGCCGGCGCCGATCACCGCGACCCGGTGCAGGAGCCCGGGGTCAATACCCTGCTCGTGCGCGATCTTGAGGTAGGCGCCGCCCAGCGCGTCGAGCGCGATCGTCAAGCCGCCGGAGGCCGAGCCGGTCAATGACGCCAGCACGTTGGTCGCGACCGCCAGCGACACCAGCACCC
>JBAUXQ010000175.1:0-2648 GCA_049584355.1 Roseiarcus sp.
CCGCGCGCGACGGCGCGCTCGGCGAGCTGTTCCGGATCAAGGAGGAGGGGTTGGCGAAGGCGGTCGGCCTCGCCGCCGGCACCGTGACCCAGATGATGCCGCTCTTGAACGACTGGGACTTCGACGCGCTCATCACCCACAACCGCTTTACCCTCGCCAACCGCAACGCCGACGCGATGCTCAATCTCGCGCGGGCGCGAGGGATCGCGGTTATCAACGCTGCGCCCTACGCCAGCGGCGTCCTGGCCAAGGGCTCGAGCGCCTACCCGCGCTATGTCTACCAGGAGGCGTCCGACGCCGTGCTCGATCCGATCCGCCGGATCGAGGCGATCTGCGCCCGCCATGGCGTCCCGCCCGGCGCGGCGGCGCTGCAGTTCTCGATCCGCGATCCGCGAATCGCCTCGACCATCTGCGGCGTGACCCGCCCCGAGCGCGTCCAGCAGACGCTCGACTGGGCGAACTTCCCGATTCCCTCGGCCGCCTGGGCCGAACTCATGGCCCTGCCTTACGCGACCGACGATCCCGAGGCGACCCGCGACTATAAGCCGGGGTAGGGCGCGTTCGATCGCGCGGCGCGCCCTTAGCGGGTCAGAGCGAACCGCACGATCCCGTGCAGGCGACGGTGATCGCCGCCTCGAGCGTCTTGCCGCCGCTTTGGAAACGCGGCCCGTCGTAAGAGCAGGTGATGACGCCCGGCGGCAGCGTGCTGTCGCTGCCGGGACCGCCGACCAGGGTAAACGTCGCCGAATTGAACGCGCCCGTCCCCATCTTGTTTTTCACTTGATTGACCGAGGCCGGGCCTACGACGGGCTGTCCATTTGCGACGTTGATGATTGCGCAATCGTTGGTGTATCCCGGCCCCGGCGGGCTGAATGCCGCCGTCGGGAAGTTGCTTCCTTTCAAAGTCTGCAGGCAGGCCGGCAGCACGCAATCGAATTGGTTGCGGTTCGAGGCGTTGACGGTACAGGTCGTATTCTTCGGGGCGGCCTGCCAGACCGCGACGGCAGGCGGCGCGGCCTCGTCATAGACGCAGCCCCGGCTAGGAAACACCCTCCCATCGATCCAGCGCGTCCAGACCAGACTGGCGCGCCCCGAAAAGTTCACGACCTTCGAACTGCCGGGGGAGCCGAAATTCCACACCCCGCTGCCCCCGCTTGCCGCCGCGTTGGCCGATTTGGGCGGGCAACCGAACGGATGGAACGAGGATTCAAAGCTGATCGGCGCGAACTGGCAAACCAGGTCATTGCCGACAGTCCCGGTCGCATAAGACGGGCCTATGGCCGAGCTTGGCGCCAGGTTCGGGTTCAGTTTCAACGTGGTCGGGCAGTTGACGGCGCCCGCCTCGGCGCGATCGGCCGCTAGCAAGAACAGCACGCAGAGGCACAAAATCGCCCTGAGCATCGTCGGACATTCCCGGAGAAGCGCCAGCCCCGAGAGCAACCTGCTCGATTATCGCGGGTCGGACAAGCAGAATCCGGAAGCTGTCGCGCCGCTTTTTCCTCGCGAGACCGCTTCGCCATTGCCTGTCGAAAGACGTGCGCCTGAGAAGCCGCCACGCATCTCGAAGAGCGAATGAACCGCCGGACCGCCCTGGACTAACGCTAAGTCACAGGTTGCTGTTGACAATGAAAACACGGCTGATAGACGTTGATCACGGCGAGCGGCCAGAGTCGCTCAGTCAGTGGCCTCAATGAGAGGCGTGGATTAATTTTGTGGGTGGGGTAAGGCATGAAACATGCAATTAGACTCCGGGCTTCGTCGGCGCTGGCATGGACCGCGCTTGGCGCGGCTTTAATCGCTCTGACGTCGCAGGCGAATGCGACGACCGTAACGTTCGCTTCCTTGGGCGCGCTGTCTCCGCTGCCCCCCGGCGAAACCCTTTATACCGACTTCAGTTCGGGGCTGCCCTCGGGGGCGACGTCAGCCGGGTCCCCCGGCGGTCTGTTTGGGCCGAACTATGGGGTCGAATGCCCCAGTTACTGTGTCGCCGCGCCCGACACCAGCTCCGGTCTCATGACGGGGCAATTTTTTGCGGTCACTCCTGGACAAACCGAAACGTTCACCTTCGGCTCTGCTGTGAAAGATGTGAGCGTCTACATCGGGTCGCTCGACGACGAAAATTCGATCACCCTCAACCTCAGCGACGGGCCCCCCGTGTCGTACACCGGCGCTCAGCTCGCCTTGATCAGCGGCGAGGAGTCGTCCCTTTTAACTCCGATCCCGGGTGGCGACGCCACGATCGATGGCTCGCTGACGAACGGCCGCTGGACGTTCACCGATCCTTCGAACGACATCATCAGCATAACCGTGTCGAATGGTACGGAGATTTCCACCAACTCGTTCGAGATCGCGCAGATCGCGACGTCAGTTCCCGAGCCCTCGACCTGGGCGATGATGCTGCTTGGCTTCGCCGGCCTCGGCTTCGCCGGCTATCGCCAGACGAGGAGGCCGATTGGAATCGTTTGACTGGCGGCTGCAAGGACTCTTCAAAGGACCGACTCGCGCGGCGATCTTTTTTGCGCCTAAGCTGCGGCGCCAGAAGGGTCCCGGCTGCGGCCGTCGCCGAGCGCGTTCAGGCTTCGCTGGCCCGTGAGCGCATCAGGAGGTAGGCGGGAACCGGCTTTAGCCCATTCCGCTCCCAGATCCGC
>JBAUXQ010000176.1:0-2475 GCA_049584355.1 Roseiarcus sp.
CGCGGGTGCAGAGAAAGCAAGGGCCGAGGCGCACGGCGACGGGAAACCGCCACGCAGGGCCCGACCGACCGGGGCCGACCGACCGGGAAGCACGGGAACGCCGGCCGGGGCGAACACGGACGGGCGACGGCAACGCAGCGGGGCGACGGCGCCACCCGAGACGCGGGGCGGCGGGGCACACGGAAGCGAAGAAGCGGGGCTTCTGGGGGCGGAGGGGAAACGAAGCGAGGGGCGCTCAGATCATGACATCGTTCGAACGTTGCTTTCTGTGGCGCGGCCCTCAGAATCGGCGGTTGGCCCATCCACGAACGTCGCCAACGGCTCTCCCGCTTCGACGATGTACGTGGAGAGCATCTGCCCGGTCTCGGGGCCGACATCGAGCGCGTTGTGAGGAAGGCGGGGCGTCATGAGGAACCCATCGCCGGCGTGCAGAGTAAGGGTGGGCTGATCCTGGATCATCATTCGCACCGTGCCGGCAAGGATGTAGCCAACCTCCTCCCCCGGATGAATATGCCAGCCCGACTCGACCCCACACGGGATTTCTGTCAGCACCTGCACAACTTCGCGTCCAGCAATTGACAATGGCCGGTGTTGGATTTCGGTACGATTGAGTTTTCCCGCGAGCTCGTCGACCTGCGGGTTTACGTCGGGTTTCGACGGCACAGTTCGGACCTCCTAATCGATCGGGCGCCGGTTGAGTGGTGAGGGCGCGATGCCGTTGCCTTCTTCAGGCAAGACGCCCTTAGGTCGCCGCAGCGATGGCACTCAGGATCACGTCCGCGACAGCTTGGGGTTGCGACATCATGATGACGTGGGAGCCTTTGACCTCCGTGATCGTTGCACCCGCTCGTTCTGCCGTTCTGCCATGGAACTGATGACGTCGGCGCCTGCCGCAGTGTCGCCGGTTCCCACCGCAGGTCGCCGACGGGAGGAACGGCATAGGGCAGACCGCGGAAGACGTAACCGCCGGGCGCGGTCAGGCCGCGAACCTGGCCGCCGGTGGTGGTCACGATCGGTTCGGCGCCCGACTCCGCAGGCGGCTTTCGGCCGCGCCGGCCCTGCGAAGATGATCCTGATGCGTTCATGCTGTCGAGTCCTTCTCCTTGGTCCACTGCGGTGGTGGCTTGACTCTTCGATGCGTCCTGGCTGCTTCAGGTGTGCGCCGATTAGCGCAGCGACCTGAACGCCGCTCGCATCTCGCCCGCAAAAAGCTCCGGTTGTTCCCAGGCGGCGAAGTGACCGCCCCTGTCGAGCTCGTTGAAGTAGACGAGGTTCGGGTAGGCGCGCTCGGCCCAGTTGCGCGGTAGGGGGATGATCTCTCGTGGGAACCTGCTCACGGCTGCAGGGATCGAGACCGCGCCGCCGACCTTGGCTTTGTGGGCGGTGTCCTCCCAGTAGATGCGGGCCGAGGACGCCGCGGTGTTCGTGAGCCAGTAAAGCGTGATGTCATCGAGCATCTCGTCTTTCGTGAGGGCGCGCTCGGGTTCGCCGTCCGTGTCGGTCCACTCCGTGAACTTCTCGTAGAACCAGGCGGCCAAGCCGACCGGCGAGTCCGCTAGCGAGTAGCCGATCGTCTGCGGGCGGGTGCCCTGTATCGCCCGAAAGCCTGAGCCGCTCGCGGCAAAGCTCTTTGATGCCTCATAGGCGATGGTTTCCTCGGCTGACAGCCCCGCCGGCGGCGGTTCGCCGTTCTTGAGCGCCTTGGCGACCTCGGGCGGAATCGCCGTTTGCGTGTTCGCCGTTGGTGGCCGTTCGATCGCTCCCAGCAACGTGGTGACGTGGATACCAACCAGACCATCCGGGGCCTGGCGGCCCAACACGTCCGTGACGACCGCACCCCAGTCGCCGCCCTGGGAAACATAGCGCCGATAGCCCAGCCGCCTCATCAGCTCAGCCCACGCGCCGGCGATGCGTTCGGGATTCCAGCCTGACGCCTGCGGCCGGGCGGAGAAGCCGAACCCGGGCATTGACGGCACGACCAGATCGAACGCGTCCTCCGCCCCGGCTCCATGGGATTCGGGATCGCTGAGCGGCCCGATCACCTTCACGAACTCGAGGAACGAGCCCGGCCAGCCGTGCGTCATGATCAGCGGCAGCGCGTTCGCATAAGGCGAGCGGACATGGATGAAATGGATGTCGAGCCCGTCGATCCGCGTGATGAACTGGGGGAACTCTTTCATCCTCGCCTCGAGGTTGCGCCAGTTGTAATCAGTGGCCCAGTAGTCGACGAGCTGCTGCACCCTTGCCAGCTGTATGCCCTGGGTGCGATCGTCGACGGTCTCACGGTCGGGCCAGCGCGGTGTCGCCACACGGCGGCGGAGCTCCTGTAGCGACTCCTCCGGGACGTCGATCTGGAAGGGACGAATACTGACATTCGAGCCTTCCGCTGTGGTGCTGGAGGTCATCGGGGGAACCCCTTTCGGTCGAGGGACATCTCGCCTAGCTCTAACCGAATGTGAATACGAAAGCCTCGAC
>JBAUXQ010000177.1:0-2023 GCA_049584355.1 Roseiarcus sp.
CTTTTGCTGATGAGAACCTGTGACTGATGAACGGCCACGCTGCACCGGAAGCGGAGCGCCCCGAGCCTGCAACAGCAAGTCTGGTACGTAATTTCCTCGTCATCGCCATCGCTCTATTGCTGCTGAAACTGTTGCTGGTCTCGCAGCGCGAGATCGTGCCCGAGCAGCACGATGCAGAGGCGTATGCAAGCGCCTCTCTTTACGACTTGCGCTTGATCTTTTTCGATTCCGCGGGTCATCCCCCGGGCGCGCCTTTGGTCATGGCCTTGGCCCGGTCGCTGGGAATTCCCTATCGCGTCTTCATCGAGGTTTTTCTGGCGGTGGCGGCATTCTTGTTTTTCAGGCCGCTAGTCGCTTCGATGCGTCTCGGGATGATCGCGGTCACCCTGAGCTACGGCGTCTTGCTCTTCCATCCCAGTTTGATTCTCGAGATGGACCGAGCGATGTCCGATTCGGTCAGCTTCTTCTGCTGGTTGATGGGCGCTGGAGGAATCATTGGTTTTGTTGCGGCGCCCCGCGAGAAGCTTCCGCGCTGGAGTCTCGGACTGGTCATCGTCAGCTTCGCATTCGCGGGGATCACGCGTTCGGGGGAAGGAACGATCATCCTCGTCGAAATGGTTGCAGTTGCATTGTTGTCTATTCTTCTGTTTCGCGGACTGGACGGCTGGCGCCGTCGCCGCGCAGTCGTCGCCTGCCTCTGCGCCGTAGCCGCTAATTTCGCAGCTGTTCAGGCTTTATCTGCGGCGCACTACCTCAAGAACGGCTATTGGGGCGCCAGCGCCGTCGAGAGCCGGGAATGGTGGCAACTCTATAGCACTCTGCTTTCGCTCCCGGTTGAGCGCAATGATCGCTATGTTCTAGTTAATAAGGCCACGATGGACATGGCGGAGTCCTTCAGCGGGGACCTCCGCAACATAGGCACGTGCATTCAACAGGTGGAGGCCAGCTTTTCAACAGAAGAACTACCGAACTACGGAGTGCCATGGGTCATCACCGGTTGTCTCGAGGAAACACAGACACAATATGCTAAGATGCGCGCAATGTCCGCAGATATTCATAGTGGCGCCCTTGAGCATCATCTCCATCTATCAGCCCCGCTTTTGGGAATTATTCCTCAACCCGCTGTCCAATGGCTTGCGGATCTCCCCTCATCTATCATCGAGGTCGCACGCGATGGAGTTCAGATACCCGGTTCAACTCACGTCGCCCAGGATTCTTGGAAAGCAGAGCTATTTGATCGGGCGCTTCTCCGCCGCACCGCTTTGGTCGCGAGCGGCGAGAACCCGGAGGTTTTCGACTATAAGCCAGTCATCAGGACTTTGTATACCGTCCTCGCGGCGCTTTTCTGGCCTTCGGTCCCCATATTTCTTGTCGTCGTGGCCGCCATTGTCATGCGCTTTCCGCGAACCACGACCAAAACCAGGCTCATCGCCTTCGCTCTCTCCGTCTTGGTTATCGATGTGCTTTGCAGGATCTCGTTTTATTCAATTGTAGACTGGATACTTTGGGAACTCCCTCCCCGCTACATACTTGGAGCAAACGTGTTGACTGTCGTTATAGTTTCGACGCTCCTGACAGTCTGGCTTCCGCCCGCCATCGGAAGTGCGCTCGGATCCAAGTTGACGAGGCTTCCCGCCTTCCGGTTTTGGCCGAAAATGACAGGTATTCCAGCCGTCGCGCGTGAGCTGAAGCCGCCTCACTGAGCGCCCGCCGCCTCCCGCTTCGGCGCGCCATAGGTGTCGGGGATCTTGTCGGCGTAGCCGGCGACGAAATCGTGTTCGTGGTCGACCTCCGTCGGGGGCTTCAGCGCCTCGTCTGTGTAAGCCGCGCCGTTCGGATCCGCGAGAACGCGGCGCAGGATCGAACGATAGCGCAGGGCGAGCGCGGCCCATTTTCCCGCCACCGACAGAAAGTCCCACGCCCGCCACGGATAGAACAGCACCGGATTGACGACCGGCATCCCGTTGCGGCGCTGGGTGCGGATCTTGCGCCGGACATAGCCGAATTGCAGCGGGTGCACGCC
>JBAUXQ010000178.1:0-1968 GCA_049584355.1 Roseiarcus sp.
CCTTCCTCGACCAGGCTGAACTCCTCTCCGACTTGGCCAAGCCGCCTATTCTTGACCGAAACACCCGGTTCAAATACTCGAACCACGGCTTCGCCCTGCTTGGCCTTGTCATAGAAGCCGTCACCAACGAGCCCTATGCCGCCTGGATTCGCCGCGAGGTCGTTGCGCCTTTTGGCCTCACCGAGACCGAACCCGACATGCCCCTCCCGCCAGGCGCGCCCTTAGCCCAGGGCCACACCGGCAAGGCCTTGCTCGGTCGCTCCCAACTCGTCCCCGGCGACTATCCGCTGAACGCCCTCACACCCGCCGCAGGTTTCGTCAGCACCGCCGCCGACCTCGCCCGCTTCTTCGCCCAGCTCTCGCCCAACGCCGCCGCCAGCCCGCTCACCCCCGACAGCCGGCGCGAGATGACGCGCGGTCAGTGGAAAAATCCCGACGCCGCTCTTGCCACCACCTACGGCCTCGGAACCTCCAGTGGCGCCCTCGGCGATTGGAACTGGTTTGGCCATTCTGGCGGGCTACTCGGCTACATCTCACGCACCGCCGTCGTCCCGGAACGGAACCTGGCCATCTCCGTGCTAACCAACGCCTCGAACGGGCTCGCCTGGTTCTGGCTCGACGGCATCCTCCACGTTGCCCGCGCTCTCGCCCAAAAGGGCAAACCCACCGTAGCTGTTCTCGGCTGGACCGGCCGTTGGTGGAATGCTTGGGGCGCTCTCGATCTGCTGCCCGCCGGCAACCGAGTGCTTGTCGCTGCCCCAGGTTTCCTCAATCCCGTGATGGACGCCGCCGAAATCGAGGTTACCGGCCCCAATGACGGCCGCGTCGCCCTGGCCGCTGGCTACGATGGTTATGGAGGGCCCGTTCGTCTAGTCCGCGATGAGACCGGTGCCCCCATCGAGTTCTGGACTCGGGGTGTCCGCTCCGCTCCCGAGGCCGTGGTTGCGAAGGAAATGCGCGACCTCTACGGCCCTCCGGTCGGTTCATGATTGTAGGCTGCAGAGTCGCGGTAATGGCAGTACCGATCGTCTTACAGGGGTGGTGAAGCCTTTCGCGCTCGCAATGGAATGGCAGCTATGGCGCGGACTCCGGTCTTTCCCGAGGTGACCTCTGTAGGCGCGCTGTCCGCCCAGTTGAGGCGTCCAAGGCCCCAATCCGCAAGGGTTGCTTTACGTCGATTCGAGCCGTCCGCAATGCGTAGAGATCCTATGGGGCGAGTCGCGCCGCCTGGTACGGTTCGGCTTTGGCACCGTGACAGGAGAACGGCCGATGCTCCAGGACAATGAAGGAACGATATCGACTCAAGATCAGCCGACCGGCAGCGACATCTACGTCTCAGTTGAGATGAGCCGATCAAAGTGGGTGGTTGGCATCCACACGTCGCTGGCTGAAAAAATCGGGCTGCATACGATGGCCTGCGGCGACGTGAATGCCCTGCTGGCGTTGATTGATCGAACGCGGGCGAAGCTGATCGCCAGTGGGTCTAATTCGCCGGCCGCAATGGTCTGCTACGAAGCGGGATACGAGGGCTTCTGGCTTTATCGCCATCTTGTCGCGCTCGGTATCCGCGTTGTAGTGATCAATCCGGCAAGCCTTTTGGTCGATCGCCGCGCCAAGCGCGCCAAGACGGATCGGATTGATGCGCGTGCGATGGTTCGCGCGCTGATGGCTTGGGCACGCGGCGAGCGGCAGGTGCTGAGCGAGGTTCGTGTGCCGACCGTTGAGCAGGACGACGCGCGCCGTGGACTACGCGAGCGTCAGCGCTTGGTGAAGGAGCGAACGGGTCATGGCAACCGGATCAAAGGTTTGCTGAAGACGCAAGGGATCATGGACTTCGATCACCGGGCCGCGGATGCGGCGGAACGCCTGGATGCGATTGTGACCGGGGACGGGCGTCCCCTCGCTCCGTACCTGAAGCGTGAGATTGTGCGCGAGCTGGAGCGCTTGGCGCTGGCGATGCGCCAGATC
>JBAUXQ010000179.1:0-2169 GCA_049584355.1 Roseiarcus sp.
GATCGTCGACTTTCTGACGAAGGTGCGAGCGGAGGCCTCAAGGCAGCGAGTGCACGATCACCGGCCCCGCGGTCGCGCTGGCCGCGCCCACGACCAGCGGGCCGAGATTGTCCTCGATCCAGGCCAGCGCGCGCCGATTGGACTCCTGGGCTTCCGCCACGGTGTTGAAGACGCTGATTGCGGTTACCGTGTCGTCGGGCGCATAGATGACGTAGTAGCCCATGAAGCCCGAAACCTCGCTGATGATCGGGACCGCGCCCTTGATCCGCTCGGCGAGCGCGTCGGCTGAGCCCGGTTTGGCCTTGAACTGGCGAATTGCGGCATACATGGCGTCCTCCCCTCCCGCGAGCCTTTGCGCGCATTCTAAAGCGTATCGCGTCTGGGAGGAACCGCAGCCGAGACAAAGTTGCTCGCGCCGGCGGTCTCCTCAAGCGTTCGACGTCAAAGCCCCCGGCAGCGCGCGCAGCCGCGAAGGGGCGGCGGGCAAGAGCTTCTTCACCGCGCTCGACGCCGCGATCTGGCCGCGGTTGACGAACGCCTCGTGATTGCGCTCGATCTCGTCGAGGTCGTAGAGATAATTGACCATGATCCCGTAAGACTCGGCGAGCCCTTTGGGCGACAGGTCTCCTTGCCAGTCGATGCGCTCCAGGCTCGCGCCGTTGCCAAGATGAAAGCGGGCCACCGGGTCGATCACCCGACCGTCGGGACGGCGCGCTTTCAGGAAGTAGTGCGCGGCGAGCGGCTCGAGCGCAGCGCGCAGCCGCTCCGCGACCCCGGGCGCAGTCCGCCAATCGTCCTCCGCCGCCAGGGAGAGCGCCGCGTTCTTGAGCGGCGCGATCGACGGGTCCTCGGTCGTCTCGAGCCAGGCGCGAAATCCGGGGACCGGCGAGAGAGTGATGAAGGTCTCGATCGCCGGCAGCTCGCGGCGGATCTCCTCGACCACCTGCTTGATGAGGAAGTTGCCGAAATTGACCCCGGCAAGACCCTGCTGGCAATTGGAGATCGAATAGAACGCCGCTGCGCGCGCCTTGTTCGGCGACAGGTGGGCGCGCTTTTCCGCCAGCAGCGGCGCAATCGCCGGCGGCGGCGTCAGGGTCAGCGCGACCTCGACGAAGATCAGCGGCTCGTCGACCAGCCGCGGGTGGAAGAAAGCGTAGCATCGCCGGTCGGCCGGATCGATGCGCCGCCTGAGCTCGTCCCAATCGCCGATCTCGTGCACCGCCTCGTAGCGGATGATCTTCTCGAGCAGCGCCGCCGGCGACGACCAGTCGATGCGTCGCAACACCAGAAACCCGCGATTGAACCACGAACCGAACAGATGCAAAAAATCGCGATCGACGATCGCGAGCGTCGGGTTCTGGTTCATCAGCGCCAACAGGTCGGCGCGCATCTCGACCAGCGCCGCGGTGCCGCCCGGCGCGCGATTGAGCCGCCGGAACAGGTCATGGCGGCGCGGCTCGGAGGCGTAGTGGATATCGCTCGCCGCGGCCTCGTCGGCGTCGGCGCCGAAATTGGCGATTGCCGTCATGACCCGCTCGCGATCGGGCCCGAACTCGTCGGCAAGCGCGCGAAAGAACGCCGCATGGTCGGACGGATCGAGCGCGCGGTAGCGGCGCAGGATCTCGGCGGCGAGCGCGACCCCCGACGCCTCGCCCCGCCCGGCGACCAGCGCCCGGCAAGTTTCGACCAGCGATTCGGCGCGGTTTTCACCGTCCTTCGGCCACGGCTTGATCTTGAGCACCGAGCGGCCGCGCTCGGCGATCGAGGACAGAAGATCGTAAAAAAAGGCGTTGGACATGACTTCCGTCGGCCTTGGCGCCGGCGCCCCAAACGGTCTCGCGAGAAGCGATTGTCGTGCGGGGCCGGAAGGGAATCAAGCCCGCGCGCGGAATGAAAACGCGCCAACGCCATCACGGTTGATCACGATCGCGACCGGTCGAGACTCGCGGCCCATTTCAAAACGGCGGCGGGGCGGTCCATTGGGCCCAGAGGTCGCGCAGCCGCATCGTCCAAGCCAGATAACCGCCAAGGCCGATCAGGAGCGCGAGCGTGATCGACCCCAGCATCATCAGGAACACGCTCAGCACATCGCCGAGCCGCCGGACGAATCCGCGCCGCGGGGGCGCCGCCCAGTCGCCGGCGGCCGCCTCGATCGCCTCGCTCCCCGAC
>JBAUXQ010000180.1:0-3296 GCA_049584355.1 Roseiarcus sp.
TCGATCCGGCCGCCGGCGACCAGGACCGCGCCGTCCTCGAGGAGCGAATGAGCGGACGCTCCGCTCGTCGCAGGATCGTCGTTGAACGACAGGATGCGGCCGCGAATGACCCGGGCGTTCGCGCTCAAGGCAGGATGTCCTTGAGGCGCAGCGCCGCGATCCGGTCGATCTCGGCGAGCGCAGTCCTCGTCTCGCTGTCGGCGTCGTTGGCGAGACGGCGCTGGAAGCCGGCGAGAATGTCCGCCTTGCTCTTGCCCTTGACCGCCATGATGAACGGGAAGCCGAAGCGGGCGCGATAGGCGTCGTTCAGGGCGGCGAACTGGCGCAATTCCTCCGGCGCGAGCCGGTCGAGCCCGGCGCTCGACTGCTCGCTGGTCGACTCAGGCGTCAGCGTCTTGGCCAGCGCCAGCTTGCCCGCGAGATCCGGATGGGCCCCGATCAGCGCCCGTTTGTCGTCCGCCGTCCCCTTCGCCGCCGCTGCGGCGAGCGCCTTGGCAAGGCCGCCGGCCGTGTCGGCGCCGCTCGTCAAGCCGCCGTCGTAGGCGGCCTCGGCGACCCAGGGCGAATGCTCGTAGACGCCGCCGAAACGCTCGACGAACAGCGTGCGCGTGAGGCGCGAGGGCTTCCACCCGCCCGGCGGCGGGTGTTTGAGGATCCAGCGGCGGGCGATGTCGAGCCGGGTCGGAATCCAGACCCGATCGTGGCGCGCGGCATAATCGACGAACCGCGCCAGCGCGAGCGCGCGGCCGGGCCGGCCGACGAGGCGGTTGTGGAGGCCGATCGACAGCATTTTCGGCGCGACGTCGCCCTCCGCATAAAGCGTGTCGAACGAATCCTTGAGATAGGCGTAGAACTGGTCGCCGGTGTTGAAGCCCTGGGCCGTCGCGAACCGCATGTCGTTGGAATCGAGCGTGTAGGGGATCATGAGCTGCGGCCCGCGCGGTCCGTCGAGCCAGTAGGGCAGATCGTCGGCATAAGAGTCGGCGCAATAAAGAAACCCGCCCTCCTCCATCCCGAGCCGGACCGTGTTGATCGACGCGCGGCCCTGATAGAAGCCGAGCGGGCGGGCGCCGGCGACCTCGGCATGAATGCGCACCGCCTCGGCGATGTGGCCCGCTTCCACTTCGGCGGGAACGTCGCGGTAGTCGATCCATTTCAGGCCGTGGGTGGCGATCTCCCACCCCGCCTCGTTCATCGCCGCGACCGCCTCGCGATTGCGCGGCATCGCGGTCGCGACCGCATAGACGGTGACGGGAACCGAGCGTTCCGTGAACAGGCGGTGCAGCCGCCAAAAGCCTGCCCGCGAGCCGTATTCGTAGATCGACTCCATGTTCATGTGGCGCATGCCCGGCCAGGGCGCGGCGCCGATGATCTCGGACAGGAACGCTTCGGACGCGGCGTCGCCGTGCAGGATGTTGTTCTCGCCCCCCTCCTCGTAATTGATGACGAACTGCAGCGCGACGCGGGCGTTTTTCGGCCAGTCGGCGAACGGCGGCGTGCGCCCGTAGCCGATCATGTCGCGGGGATAGGTCTCGCCGTCCGTCATGCCCATCTGTCCCCCGGCTCGGCCTTGATCGCCGGCCGCGCAACGCTACGACAGGACCGGGGGTTGCTCCAAACCGGCGCCACAGGACTGAATTTGCCTCGTCCCGCGGCGAAAGCGGGAAGCCCGGTTCCGCGCCAGGCGCGGCGACAAACGAGATGTGACTTTCACAGCACTGTCAGTCCAAGATGCTGCTCCATGAACGAAAAATCTCGGTCGTCATGCAGCAACCGATGGTGGTGCTGGATGCAGAATGTGCCGATGATGAGGTCTGCAGTCTTGCGAATCGTAACGCCCTGATCTCGCAGCGTACGGTAATTCCGAGCGACTCGAGGCGCGAGGTCGGCCCCCAAAAGCGGCACGATGACATATTGGCGCAATCCTCGTTCGATGCGAGCGGCGTGGGCTTCGTCCCGAGCGCCCTGGAGAACCTCGAGCAGGATGAGGTCACCGATTAGAAGCGGTTCCTGCGCCGCCGCCGCTTCCAGTTTCGCGGTTGCCTGGGTCTGGAGGCCGCGCAAATGCGCGATCCAGACAGACGTGTCGACGAGAATCATGGCCTGTCAGGGTTGCGAGCCTCACGCATCTCGTCCAACTCGCCTACCCAGCCCAATCCCTTGAGCAACGCCAACGCTTCGACCTGCTTGCGTATCCGAACCAGCAACCGAAGGCCTTCTTCCACCGTTGCTCTTTTGGTCGAAAAGCCGGCCGCCGACATGGCTTGCGACATCAATTCGTCATCGATTTCGATGTTGGTCCGCATCGCGCTCAATCCAAGGTTTGTGTATCGGACCTGAATTCTATACACATCGAGGCGGCAAAGCAACGCCGATCCAGCCGTGAATGCGCGACTGCCCACCGACCCACAGATGACCGGAGGGCGATATCGGGTAAGAGACTGCTCATCTTCACTGGCCGCGGCCTGCCGGATCCCGCAGTAACGCCCCACTCTGTATCGCTCGGGCCGAAACCTGAAGGCAGCCAATTGTCTTGCAGGCTGTAACGCGTTACAGCGCCTGCGCCGTAGCCGACGGAGAAGATCGCGATGCCCGCGCCTGCCGAACGAATGAGGATGATGCGCGAGCGGCGGCGGAGGCGAGGTTTACGCGAACTGCGTCTTGTCGTTCCCGATTCGCGTCTACAATCCGTCCGGCGACGTATGGCCGGCGAAGTCGCTCGTCTCGTCCGAAGCTATGAGGACGACGCTTTGAGTTGGATCGAAGCGTCGTCCGAGTTCGACTCGCCGCCAAGCAGCCGATGAAGCGCGGTGACGTTGTCGTCGTCGCGGCGACAGGAGATTACGGCAAGCCTCGGCCGGCCGTGATCGTCCAGACGGACGCGTTTCCCGAGACGCATATTTCGGCTGTCGCCTGTCAGATGACGTCGGAAATCGTCGAGGCGCCGGATTTTCGCGTCACCATCGATCCGAGCGAGCGAAATGGTTTGCGGACCCGATCCCAAATCATGGCCGACAAGCCGGTGACCGTTCGACGGGCGCGGATCGTGCGGTCGATAGGCCACCTCGACGACGGCGACATCGCGCGCCTCAACGTTGCCCTGGCTTTCGTTATGGGTCTCGCGGACTGACGTCTCGCTCACAGATGACGCCGACTGGTCCCGCGCCTTCCGCGCCCGCAAAAAGACGATTCAACTCAGCAAGGGAAACTGGCTAGATAGTAGTGATCCCAAAGGGGTTGAACGCCATAACCCTCGCAGCTCAGTTCGCTGTGGCTCGCGGCCGCCAGCCAATCGG
>JBAUXQ010000181.1:0-5333 GCA_049584355.1 Roseiarcus sp.
TCGGATCGGGGAATTCCGATGTCATGGTTGGAGGGGGCGCAGCGGCCGGGGGCACGAGCGGCGTATTGATGGTTCCCGCGACCGGCGTCGCAATTGATGCGCCGTCGGCAGGCTTGGGCTGGTCCGCGGCTGGCGAGGGATTGGGCAACGGGAAGAGCGGTTTGTCGGGCGGCGCCTGGGCGCTCAAATCAACGGGCTGCTCCTCGGAATTAACAATCTTGACCGATCCCGGGTTCGCGCTGTCCTTGAGGACAGAGACGGCGGGGTCATTGGACGCGGTGACCGTCTCCTCTCTTGGCGGCTGCACCTTGGTCGGTCCCTGAGCCGCGGCGATGAACGGAGGATCCTTTGGCAGGCCGGGGACTCGGCCCTTGAGAGCGAACACCCCCCCGATCATCGCCAAGCCCGCGAGCGCCAGCGCCGAAACGGTCAGCTTCCACCGCCCCGGTCGCCGATCGGCGGCCTGGCCGGCGTCTTGGGGGTCGATGGAACGAGGGGCGCCGAACTCGTAATCCTGTCGAGCCGCGCGATCGGCCTCCGACGTCGCAGGAATGAGGTCTTCCGTTTCGTCGATTGCTGGTCTCAGCGCCGCGGTTTCTATCGACCGGGCGGATTCCGCGCTTCTCTTGTCCGGTTCCGGGACGCGGCGCGCCGATGTCTCACTCGATGATCCAACGTAGGAGGACTCGACGAGGCGGGCCAGTTCCTGGAGCGGATCTTCGACGTTTGCCTGCTGGGCGCCCGCGGCGCGCAAGCGCCGCTCGAATTCTTCGAGGTTGATATCGTCGGCTGCACGTGACCCGGAAACGTTCATATGGTCCTCTTCCACCCGCGGATCATCCTCGCCCACCCCTAAAGGGCCGCGATTGTGAGAACCCGCTAACGCATCTCTTCGGGGGCGCTAACCCCCAAAATTGACAGTGCGGAGGCCAAAACAAGGCCGACGCCCGCCACCAAGGACAGCCTCGAATACGACAATTTTCGATCATTTTCATTAACGAAGCGCAAATCACGCGTATCTTTGCCCCTGTTCCAGTGGGCGTGGAACCGCGTCGCGAGCTCGTGAGCGAAGAACGCCACCCGGTGCGGTTCGTGCGCCTCCGCGGCCTGCAGGACCAAGCGGGGATACTGGGCCGCCGTTCGCATCAACTCGCGCTCGCCCTCGTCGGTCAGGAGCGAGAGGTCGGCGTGGCTCAACGCGAGAGGATCCAGGTCAAAGTCGTCAAAGACGGCCTTGCCCTGCCTCAGAACGCTGCGGGCGCGGGCGTGAGCGTATTGCACATAGAAGACTGGATTGTCCTGGCTCCGCTCGATCACCTTCGCCAGGTCGAAATCGAGCGGGGCGTCGTTTTTGCGCATCAGCATCATGAACCGGACGGCGTCCGCGCCTACCTCATCCACGACCTCACGAAGCGTCACGAAGTCGCCGGAGCGTTTCGACATTTTGACCGGCTCGCCCGCTCGCATGAGGCGTACGAGCTGGCAAAGGCGCACCTCGAGCCTGGCCTTTCCGCCGGACAAGGCGGCGACGGCGGCCTGCATGCGTTTGACGTAGCCGCCATGGTCGGCGCCCCACACGTCGACCAGGGTCCGATAGCCCCGGTCGATCTTGGTCTTGTGATAGGCGATGTCGCCGGCGAAATAGGTATAGGCCCCGTCGGACTTGATCAGCGGCCGGTCGACATCGTCGCCGAAGTCGATCGAGCGGAACAGCGTCTGCTCTCGGTCCTCCCAATCGTCGGCCGCGCCGCCCTTGGGCGGGGGCAAGCGTCCCTGATAGATCAGGCCGCGCGCGCGCAGCCAATCGATCGCCTCGCGCACCCGATCCTCGCCGCCGTCGGCGCCGGTGAGAGCGCGCTCCGAAGCGAACACCTCATGGGTGATGTTGAGGGCGGCAAGATCAGCGCGGATGATCGCCATCATCGCGTCGATGGCGCGCTGGCGCGCCTTTGGCAGCCATTCCGCCTCGGGCTCGTCCTTGAGGGCCGAGCCGAACTCGCGCGCCAGATCCTGCCCGACCGGTTTGAGATAATCGCCCGGATAGAGGCCCTCGGGGATCGAGCCGATGTCCTCGCCCAAGGCCTCTCGGTAGCGGAGGTAGGCCGAGCGCGCCAGGACGTCGACCTGGCCGCCGGCGTCGTTGACATAGTATTCGCGCGTGGCCTCGCGGCCGGAAAAGATCAGGAGGCTCGCGAGGGCGTCGCCGAACACCGCCCCGCGCGCATGGCCGACGTGCATTGGCCCGGTCGGGTTGGCGCTCACATATTCGACGTTGACCGGCCCCTCCGCGCTCGGCGCCCCCGCCCCGAAGCGCACGCCTTGGGTGAGGATCGCGCTTAGAACCCGATAGTAGACCTCCGGCTTGAGCACGATGTTGATGAAGCCCGGTCCGGCGGCTTCGGCGCTCAGAACGTCCGGTTCGCGCGTGAGATCCAGGGCGAGGCTTGCGGCCAAGGCGTGCGGATTCGAGCCGGCCTCTTTGGCTTCCCGCGCATAGACCATCGCCGCGTTGGTCGAGAGATCCCCGTGGGCCGAGTCGCGCGGCGGCTCGACGACGAAGCGGCCAAGATCGAGACCGCGGGGCAGTTCTCCGCCTGCGATCCGTTTCTCGAGCAGCACGGTGATGCGCGACTGGAAGTCGGCGAAAATGTTCATGTTTGTCCATACCGTCGACGCCTCGGCGCCTCAGGAGCGCGCGCCTCTATCGCAAGTCGGGAGCGCCGTCAAAAAGGCGGCCATGCTCGGCGATCGCGAACCGGTCGGTCATGCCGGCGATGTAATCCGCCACCGCCCGTGCGCGCTCCTGCCCGGCCTTGGCGGCCCAGTCGGCGGGCATCGCAGAAGGGTCGGTCATATAGGCCTTGAACAACCGCCGCACGACCGCGTCCGCCCGGTCGCGGACCTTGCGCACCTCAGGATGGCGGTACATCCGGGCGAACAGGAACGCCTTGATGTCGCGGTCGGCTGCTTCGACCGCCGCCGAATGGCCGATCAGGGTCTGGCCGGCGGCGGCGACCGCTTCGGGGCTCATGACCTTCGCCGCCGCGATCCGCCGGCCGCTTTCTCCGATCGCATCCTCGATGAACCGCGTGATGACGCGCCGGGTGAGCTCGTGAATGACGCGCGGCTCTTCGAGCGCCGGATAGAGATCGTCGATCTCGCTGAGCAGTCCGGCGACGAATGGAACGGCTGCGCGGAGCTCGGCGATCGGAAACAGGCCGGCGCGCAAGCCGTCGTCAATGTCGTGGGCGTCGTAGGCGATGTCGTCGGCGATTGCAGCGGCCTGCGCCTCGAGACTGGCATGGCGCGCGAGATCGAGGGAGTGCCGCTTATCGTAGCGAAGGACCGAGGCGGGAACGCCGCGCGCGCGGTATCGTCCGGCCGGCGCGCCGGCGGCGTCAAGCAGCGGGCCATTGTGTTTCACCAGCCCCGCCAAGGTCGGCTGGGTGAGGTTGAGCCCGTCAAAGGCGGCGTAGCGGCGCTCGAGCTCGGTCACGATCCGCAAGGCGTGGCTATTGTGGTCGAAGCCGCCATGCTCGGCCATGCAGGCGTCGAGCGCGTCCTCGCCGGTATGCCCGAACGGGGTATGGCCGAGATCGTGGCCGAGCGCGACCGCTTCGGCGAGGTCGTCGTCGAGCCTCAAGGCCCGGGCGAGCGAGCGCGCGATCTGCGCCACCTCGATGGTGTGGGTGAGGCGGGTGCGGAAATGATCGCCCTCGTGATCGACGAACACCTGGGTCTTGTGGGCGAGGCGGCGGAAGGCGGTCGAGTGCACGATGCGGTCGCGGTCGCGCTGGAATTCGGTGCGCGTCGCCGACGGCGGCTCGGCGGCCAGGCGCCCTGGCATGCGGGCCGGATCGGCGGCGTAGGGAGCACGAGCCGCCGCTCCTGCCTGGTGCGCCATTGGGTCCCTTGACATTGCGCTCTTCACCGGGCGTCCATATCTTGAAGCAAGCAGAGTCTTGGCGGCGCCTGCGTCGCGGCGCAAGCGATTAGAGGTCATGGTCATGAACGAAGCCGTCTCTCCCGCCCTCGAGGGCGTCTCGATCAGCGCCAGCGCGGCGCGGCGGCTCAACGCCATCCTCAAGGGCGAGGCAGGAGCGGCCCTCAGGATCTCGGTCAAGGGCGGCGGCTGCTCGGGTTTCCAATACGCCTTCGACGTCGACCGTACCCGCGCCGACGACGACGTCGTGGTCACCCGCGACGGGGCGACGCTGCTCGTCGATCCGGTGTCGCTCGAGCTGCTCAAGGGCGCTGAACTCGACTTTGTCGACGACCTGATGGGACAGTCGTTCCGGGTCAAGAACCCCAACGCCGTCGCCTCGTGCGGCTGCGGGGTCAGCTTCTCGGTCTAGCAATGAGAGGTCACGCTTTTGCGTTGGCTCCTTATTGATTCTGCCGGGGCGCCGATTTCCAAATCCCTCGCAACAGAATCAAAGCCCAGCACAACAAAATCCAAAGCCGGCACAACGAAATCCAAATCCGGCGCAACAAAATCCAAATGTCGTTTGCTTCCGCGAATCGAGCCTTTTCAAAAGGTTGCGAGGACTTTCTAGGCGAAAAATAACTTATCTCGCCGACCTCTCGCGAAAGAACCTCATGGACGTGTGATAAAAGTCCGCACATATCTCCTCTGTGACGTCCGCGATCGTCATTGCGAACGGGGCTTTGATGCGCTCGCATCGACGCCGAGCGTAGCACGCCTTTCGGCTTCTCCAAAGCAATTGTTGCGGAAATTCCGCAGAGGCTAACGGCAATCGCCTCAGGCCGGCCCGAGCTTGCGCCTGCGCTGGCGCGCGAGCCATCCGAGCCCGGCGAAGCCGGCGAGCATCATCGCCCAGGTCGAAGGTTCGGGGACAATCGCGATGTTGATGAAGCCGTTGCCGGAATTGACGCCGGCGAACAGCTCGGATTCCTGGACGCCTATGGCGATGGAACCGCCGCCGCCGCCGCCATAGCCCAGAGGCTCCCCGGTGGGGCCGGAACCAAAGCCGCCGCCGCCGCCGTAATAGCCGCCGCCGCCGCCACCGCCGCGGCCCAGGCCATTGCCCCCGCCTCCGGCCCCGGCCACGAAGCCGGATCCGGTTGCGCCCGCGCCGCCATTGATGCCGTCGCCGCCGGCGCCGGAACCGGTCCCTAAGCCCGGAAGGCCGAAGTTGACGAAGCCCGTGCCGCCGCCGCCCCCGGAACCTGGCCCGCCGCCAACGCCCCCAAAACCTGCCGGCGGGTTCGCGGGTTGGCCGCCGCCCAAGCCTCCGCCGGCTCCATATCCGTTCTGGCCGATAGGGCTGGTCTGGCCGGGGCCTCCGGCGCCGCCGCCATTGGCGCCGCCA
>JBAUXQ010000182.1:0-8392 GCA_049584355.1 Roseiarcus sp.
CCGGGCCGCCCGCAATTGTGCAGCAGTTATCACGCTTGGCCCATCATATATCATGCCGAGTCTAAAACGAATCGATCATATGTCATGAATTCTGAGCGCTCAAGATGCTCCATTGGCCTTCGCCCGCAGACACGGTTGAGTAACTATTTTCAGAGCGGGATTCGGCGCCAACGAGGGAACAGAATTGCCCCCGTTGAATCGCGCGCGCCGAACTCCGGCTTGGAGCCAAGCCCGCGCCTAGCTCCAAGGTCCACTGGCCTGCCCGCTTGCGCCGTTCGGGGGCGCGACTCGCGGTGTCCGCTCAACGGTCGTCGACTCCGGACGTTGTGAGCCGTCCGGGGCATTGTCCGCTATCCGCCAGCTGTGACCTTCGCGACCGGCGACGGCCGGCCGGCCTCGAATCAAATCAGTCTCGCTGAGTTTTAACTCTGACCGCGCGCAAGTCCGGCCCGCGCGTTTTGTTTGCATAAATCGGAATCGTGTGCTATACTATTCTGAATTGCCGGATAGGGCCTTCTTGCCAGGTCTGCTCAAGAGAGTGAGGAACGGGGAGGGGTGAGACGTTTGGGATAGCGGACGAGATAAGGTTTTTTCAAAAGCAGGAGAGTCGTGCGTAACCAATTGAAAAGTCCGGATTCCGGGAAATGAAATGAAAATGAATGAAAGCGATTTGCGCCGGTTTTGCAATTTTTGGGCGGCCGAATGTCGCTTTCGCGCGCTCTAATGAAGCTTGACCCTCGGCTCGGCCCGCCGTGAGAGGCCGCGCGCGAGCGTGCCGAGCGCGGTCTTCGTCACGCCGTGCAGCGCCCGCTCGTGCATCTTGTAGAGAGACCGATACGCCCATCGCGCCAGCACCCCTTCGATGAAGAGGTTGCCGCCGAGCGCGAGGTTCATGAGATTGCCGATCGCGCCCATCCGGCCGAAGGACACCAGCGAGCCGAAGTCGTGGTAGACGTAAGGCTCCAGCGGCAGCCCGCGCAACCGCCGCTTCAACTGCCTGGCCAGGTGCGACGCCTGCTGATGGGCGGCTTGGGCTCGCGGCGGGACGGGCGCATCGGAGCCCGCGCGCGGCACGGCGGCGCAATCGCCAATGGCGAAGATGTCCGGATCGCGGGTCGTCCTCAGCGTCGCGTCGGTCATAAGCTGATTGGCGCGGTTGACCTCGAGCCCGTCGAGATCGTCGAGGACGTCCGGCCCTTTGACGCCCGCGGCCCAGACGGTGAGCTCGGCGGGGATGAATTCGCCGCTCGCCAGTTGGATGCCGTCCGCGCGCACGGCGGAAACGCGCGCGTTGGTGCGCACATCGACGCCCATTTTGGTCAGGATCGCGAGGGTGGCGACCGAGATCCGCTCCGGCAACGCGGGCAGGATGCGGCTTGCGCCCTCGATCAGAATGATGCGGATGTCCCGGTCCGGATCGACCTGGTCGAGGCCGTAGGCCACCATCTCGCGCGCGCTCTGATAGAGCTCGGCGGCGAGCTCGGTTCCGGTCGCCCCGGCGCCGATGATCGCGACATGCAATTGGCCCGGGTGGATCGGCTCGATCTGCGCCTGGGCCCTTAAGCCCGCGTTGACGAGGCGGTGGTGAAACCGCACCGCCTGTTCGGCGGTCTCGAGCGGAACGGCGAATTCCGCCGCTCCCGGAGTGCCGAAATCGTTGGTCACGCTGCCGACGGCGATGACCAGGGTGTCATAGGGAATGCTGCGCGGGGCCGCGATCTCGCGGCCCTCCTCGTCATAAGTCGCCCCGAGCCGGACCATGTTTGCCGCGCGGTCGAGCCCGATCATTTCGCCGAAATGGTAGCGGAAATGGTGCCAATGGCCCTGGGCGAGATAATTGAGCTGGTGCTCGGATGGGTCCGTGCTGCCGGCGGCGACCGAATGCAGGAGCGGCTTCCATAAATGCGTGCGGCTGCGCTCGATGAGCGCGATATCGGCCAGGCCCCGCTTGCCGAGCCGATCGCCGAGATGGGTGACAAGCTCGAGGCCCGCCGCTCCGCCGCCGACAACGACGATTCGATGCCGATGCCTGTCGTCGGGCGCCATAGTCATGACAGTCGAAGCCCCGCCTTACGCGGGCGTCCGGAAGGCGAAACCGATCGCGTTCCAAGCCCGCCCGCTTCCAGGCGCCATGGGTAGCACGCGACCGAGCGAACCCCAATGGATCGGAGCTGGAATTCGCTGGCGCTGTTGGGCGGGATGTGACAAGAAAATGTTCCTCGATTCGGCGAATCTTTCGACCCTTGGCCTGGACGCGTCCGTGCCATTTGCACCACCTGTCCACCCAGAACGCGAAGGCGAAGCTGACGCTGGGAGGGCCCGTGATGATAGGTCGCGCAAAGCCGACAACGCTCGTAAGAGCCCTCGCCGCCAATCTGCTGATTTTCGCTCTCTCCGTTGGCGCCGTTCACGCCGCGGACCTGACGAACCCGCCGCCCAGCCCCGCTCCCGAAGCCGCGCCTCACTGGTACGTGAAACTCGGCGCGCTGGGCGCACTTGACCAAAGTTGGTCGAGCCTGTTCGCGCAACAAGTCGTGGAGGTCCTCGTCCCTGGCGTTGGATTGGTTCCCGTCGCAGGCGCGGGGCCGCAGGTGTCGTTGGTCGGGCGAGGCGCGACATATTCGAGCATTGCTTCCGTAAGCTTCGTGGGCGGCTATTTCTTTACCCCGAACTGGTCCTTGGAGGTCGCCGGCGCAGTTCCCCTGTGGCTGAACATAAAGATCACCGGATTCTCGGCTACGCCGCCATTTTCAGGGGCCAGTCTGAGCAAGCTATTGCCGGGCGCGGTTCCGATAACAGGCGTCTATCACTTTACCCAGCTTGGCGCGCTCCAGCCTTATCTAGGGGCCGGGATCGTGCCGAGCTTCCAATTTGCGGTGGAGGACGGCTTTAACACCGGAGGCTTTTTCGCGCCTACGGTTGGTATCGTAGCCCAGGCCGGCTCCGACTACATGCTCAACCGGAATTGGGGCGTCTTCTTGGACGTGAAGAAGCTCTTCATCTGGTCGACAGGAAAGTCGACCGGTCTCGATTTCGGTCCGCCGATTGGGACGATTTCCGCGGCCGCTACCATCAAGACGACTTTTCAACCGTGGTTGTTCTCGACCGGCGTCACCTATCGCTTTTGAGATTCTTCGCACGGCGCCGACACGACGAATCGGATCGGGGTAAATCGGGCGGTGTTCGAGAGGAGTTCGATCATGAGCGACATCGAAGAGGCTATCCGCAGACGAGCCTATGAACTTTGGGAACGTGCCGGCAGCCCGGAAAGCCGGAGCGACGAATTTTGGCATGCGGCGAGACTGGAGCTCGGCGCCAAGGAGACGATGGAGGAGAAGATCGACGAGCTCGGCCCCCCGATCGTCGAGCCCCCGGTTATCGCCGTGCGGCACGGCGCCCCGGTCGGGCGGCCGGGGGAGCGGATCGTAGAACAGGGGGTCATCGATGATGGAATCGAGGATCTTCTGATTCCGTCTCCTTCGAGGAGGGTCGATGACTGAGGGCGGCGCTCCCGGCAAGGCCGCGCGGCGCCTGGCATGGCAAGGCCGCCAGAATAATGTGGAACGGGAAATGAGATTCGCGTTGGCGGTTGAAATGTGACAGAAAGAGGCTGGTTCGTTCATAATTAGAAACATTTTGTGCCCTAGAGGATCTTCTGGTTTGCGCCGCTGGCGCTGTTGAGAGCGCAACGCCCATGCCTGTTCGGGTGGGAGACAACGGTATGACAGGCCCCAAGGGGCCCACGGGACCCCTAAAGGCGTGCGTTTCGACCTGCGCGGTTTTCGCTCTCTCCCTGGGCGCGGCGCGGGCGGCAGACGTTTTGAGCGCGGCGCCGGCGCCGTCTCCGGAGCCTGCGCCCATCCTGCCAAGCCTGGGCGGCTGGTACGTCAAGGCGGGCGCGCTGGGGGTCTGGTCCCGCAGCTCCTCCAACCTCTATTCGCAGGCGCTCGGAGAGGTGGCGGTCCCAGGAGGATTCCTCCCGGTCGGCGTGGGGCCGGAATTGCAAATTCCCGGCCGCAGCGCCTCCTATTCGAACATCTACACCGTCGGCGTCGTCGGCGGCTATTACTTCAATCCCAACTGGTCGGTGGAAGCGGAGGGCGGATTCCCCGTCTGGTCGGATGTTCGCGTCAACGGTCCAGTACCTCCTGGCGGCGGCCCGCCCGCGGGAACGCTCCTGGCGAAAGTGATGCCGGCCGGGATTCCAATCACGGGCGTCTATCACTTCACCCAGTTCGGCAGCTTCCAGCCCTATCTCGGCGCGGGTGTTTTGCCGACCTTCGCGCTCGCAGTGCGCGACGGTTATGCGACCGGAGGCTCGTATCAGCCCGCGCTCGGGGTGGTCGTGCAGGGCGGATTCGACTTCATGTTCAACCAGCATTGGGGCGTCTTTTTCGACGCCAAGCAGAGCGTCGCCAGCACGACCGGAAACGCGTCGGGAATCAACGTCGGCCCTCCGCTGGGCATTGTTTCGGCTTCAAGCTGGATCAAGACCAACGCCAAGCCGGTTTCCTTCATGACCGGGCTCACCTACCGCTTTTGACGCAAGAGTCGTCGGCGACTGGCGATGAACCGCCGGCTTCAGCGTGGGCGCGGGCCTCGCTTCCGGAAGATGGCCCCTAGCCTGACCGCACTTGCGACTCGCTGCGGTAGGGATGGGCTGGGTAGACGCCGAGAATGCGCGTTTCGCGTGAAAAGAACTTCAGTTCCTCAAGCGCGCGGTCGAGCGAAGGGTCGGAGGGGTGTCCGTCGACGTCGGAAAGGAATTGGGTGGCCGTGAACTCGCCGCCTTCCATGTAGCTCTCGAGCTTGGTCATGTTGACGCTATTGGTGGCGAAGCCGCCGAGCGCCTTGTAAAGCGCAGCGGGCACGTTGCGCACGCGAAAGACGAAGGTTGTCACGACCGGCCCCTCGCCTGCTGCGGCCCAGCGCGCGTCCCTCGACAGCACGATGAAGCGGGTCGTGTTGTGCGTTTCGTCCTCAACGTCGGAGACGAGCGTCTGCAGGCCGTAGATCTGGCCTGCGAGCCGCGTGGCCAGCGCGGCGCGGGATTTGTCCGCCCATTCCGCGACCTCCCGCGCCGAGCCGGCCGTGTCGGCGCCAACGACCGGCTTCAGCTTGTGGCGGCGGATGATGTTGCGACACTGGCCGAGGGCATGGGTGTGGCTGTGGACGGTTCTCAACTCCTCGATTTTGGCGCCCGGAATCGCCAGCAGTTGAAAGTGGATCGGCAGAAACGTCTCGCCGACGATATGCAGCCCCGACGCAGGCAGGAGCGAATGGATGTCGGCGACCCGGCCGGCGATCGAGTTTTCGATCGGGATCATGCCGAGTTCGGCTGCGCCGTCCTGTACAGCCGCAAAGGCGTCCTCGAAGGTCGCGCACGGCAGCGGCGTGAGGTCGGGATAATTGTCGACGCAGGCGATATGCGAATTGGCCCCAGGCTCACCCTGGTAGGCGATCGAAAGCGTTTTGTTCATGCCTGTTTCCCAGGCGCGAGCATGCGGCGCGCGCGTTCCAAATCCTCGGGCGCGTCGACGCCGAGCGGCGCGGTGTCGACGAGGGCGATATCGACCCGCATGCCCGCCTCGAGCGCCCGCAATTGCTCGAGTTTCTCGCGCCGTTCCAGCGGCGAAGGGGGGGCGGCGACAAATCGCCTGAGCGCCTCGCGGCGGTAGGCGTAGAGACCGATGTGGTGCAAGAGGCGGCCCTCGCCCCACGGCGCGCGCGCGCGCGTGAAGTAGAGCGCCCTCAACCGGGTTGGATCGAGTTCGGTCGCCACCGCCTTGACGACGTTGGGATCATCTTTCTCCTCATCGCGCGTGATCGGCGTCGCCAGCGTCGCGATGTCGACGTGGTCATCGGCGAGCGGCGCGAGGCAGGCCCGCACGAGGGAACCCTCTATGGTCGGCAGATCGCCCTGGACGTTGACCACGACATCATGGACGCCGGCAGCGTCGACGGCGCCCAACGCCTCGAAGATGCGGTCGGACCCTGAGGGGTGATCGAAGCGGGTCATGACGGCCTTGCCGCCGGCGGCCGCCACCGCCTCGATCACGCGTGGGTCATCCGCCGCCACCCAGACCGGCCCGACGTCGGCCTCCATCGCTCGGCGCCAGACATGGACGATCATCGGCGCGCCGTGAATGTCGGCGAGCGGCTTTCCCGGCAGGCGAGTCGAATTCATTCGCGCGGGGATGAGAACGATCGGATTTGCCATTGGTTTCGGTAAGGCGAAATTCAGGGCGCGGGGGCTTATACGTGTTGCCAAAGCGAGCGCAAAGCGGCTAATCAACTTCAAAAGAGACGCGCTGCAGGGACGCGCTACGTTCCGATCCTGCAATCCAACTCCAGCAGACGAAAGCCCCTCGCCTATGCACAGTGAGAATATGAACCGGGTCTCGCTTGCGGCGCTAGGATCGATTTTGTTCGCAATGCTGCTGGTCGCGTTCAGCAATCTCGTCATTTCGCCGAGAAACCCAGCCGTTCCTGGCTTCGCGCTGCCGACGTCGGGGCCCGCATCCACCCTCGCCGCCGCCCCCGCAGCGCCGCCCCCGGAGCCGCTGCCGGTCCTGCTCGCCAAAGCCGACGCCAAGAAGGGCCAGCAATACGCCAAGGTCTGCCAGACCTGTCACAATTTCGAGAAGGGCGCGGGTCCCAAGATCGGTCCCCCGTTGTGGGGCGTGGCCGGACGGCCGATCGCCTCGATCCCGGGCTTCTCCTATTCGGATTCGCTGAAAGCGGTCGGCGGAAAGTGGACGTGGGAAGCGCTCAATACGATGATTTCGAATCCGAAAATGGAGGCGTCGGGCACCAAGATGTCCTTCCCGGGCGAAAAAGACCCACAGAGGCGAGCCGACATTCTGGCCTATCTTCAAACCCTTTCGGATTCGCCGGTCCCATTCCCGAAGTGACCCGCGCAGGGAAGCATTTTCCAAGCCGAGGGAAGCAAAATCCAAATCGATCAGGAAGCGAATTCAAAGGCGAGGGAAGAAGAATCCAAGGATTTTCTTTCTGCGAATTGTGATCTTCCAACGGCTTAAGCCAAGAATCCAAGAGAACGCAGTCCCCAGCATTCGCGCGCCACAATTAAACAAGGCGCCGAAGTCAAAGAGCATGAAGGCGGCGGCGCCTCCTCGTTCGCACAGAGCGACAATCCCCGCTTCGACGACAACGGGCACAATAGCGCACGATTCTGATTATCGCAAATTATTTTCGCTTTTTCTCGTTTTCACCTCAATCCGCGGCGGCGCGATCGCGACTCCCTCCGGATCCCCGGCTCACAAGGTCTCAGTGACCTTCATCAAATGCGGCGGCTGGTCGGGATCGCGGCCGCGCCGGCGGGCGGTCGCTTCGGCGACGCGGTAGAATGCATGAAGCGCGACGATCGGCGTGAGCAGCGGATGGCCGCCGTCAAGCGCGACGACGGTCTGCCAGCGCGCGTGCGGCTCGTAATCGACGACAAGCGGCGCGGCGCCGAACGAGGCGAGACGGTCGAGGGCGGCGAAAAACTCCTCGCGGGCGGCGTCCGCGGGCGCGAAGGCGAGAACCGGAAATCCA
This sequence comes from Roseiarcus sp., assembly GCA_049584355.1. Lineage (GTDB taxonomy): Bacteria > Pseudomonadota > Alphaproteobacteria > Rhizobiales > Beijerinckiaceae > Roseiarcus. The sequence goes on from JBAUXQ010000182.1 coordinate 7,561, forward strand.
GGCCCGATGATTCCCGCCGGTCCGTGCAGCACTTCGGCGGAAGAGAACGCTTCGGCGTGAATGGCCGAGGTTTCCTTGAGCTTGAGCGCCGCCTCGGCGGCGACGGCGTGGGTCGCGCCGCGGCCAACGACAAACAGGGAAGCGGCTTTGGCCAGCGTCTCGACCGCCGCCGAGGGCGGCGCGGCGGACGATAAATCCAAGATCGAAGGCAGCTTGGCGAGCGCGGCGAGAAGCTCGCTGTCCTCGCTCCAGTGGGCCACGAGAGAGGCGCCCGCCACGAGCGAGGCGATCATCGACTTGGTCGCCGCCACCGAGCGCTCGGCGCCGGCATGCAGCGGCAAGAGGGCGTCGGCGTCGCGCGCGAGCGGGGAGTCCTCGTCGTTGACCATCGCAATCGCCACCGCGCCCTGGTCTCTCGCCGCCCGCTGCATCGCGACGATATCGGGGCTTCGGCCCGACTGCGAAATGGCGATTGCGACGGCGTCGGCGAGCCGCAGCGGCGCATGGTAGAGCGAGGCGAGCGATGGCCCGAGTGAAGCGCAGGCGAGCGCGGCCTTGAGCTCGACGAGATGCTTGAGATAGAGGGCCGCATGATCGGAGCTGCCGCGGGCGATCGTGACCGCGAACGACGGTTTGCGCGCTCTTAGCGCCGCCGCCAGCTTGGCCGTCGGCGCGGCGTTGGCGGTCAATTGGCGGCGGGCGACCGCGCCGCTCTCCGCGATCTCCGTGGCCATGAAGGTCGCGCTCAACGCGGCGCTCCTTCCGCACGCTGCCGCGAGCTCGAGGACAGGGTCAATTCGGCGACGAAATCAAAGGTGTCGGATCGATAGAA
>JBAUXQ010000183.1:0-3165 GCA_049584355.1 Roseiarcus sp.
GTCGCCGGGTTATTCGCCGCGCTCTGAGCCTGCGCCCGCCGCTTCTCGACCATTTTGACTGCGATCACCTAGCCCTCGTAGAGCAGGAGCATCGGGAGCGCGAGCGAGGTCATGCTGATGAGATCGGGCGGGGTCAGGATCGCCGCGATCCCAACCACCGCCACGATCGCGTAGCGCCGCATCCGGATGAGATAGGCGGAATCGATGATGCCGACGTGACCCAGCAGGGTTAGGATCACCGGCAGCTGGAATGCAATCCCAAAGGCGAAGATCAGCGTCATGATGAGCGACAGATATTCGCTGACCTTGGGCAGAAGCTCGATTGTCGCCTCGCCCGGAACGTTGACCTGCTGCAGCGACACCGAAAAGCGGATCAGGAGCGGCATCACCACGAAATAGACCAGCAGCGCGCCGAACAGGAAGAAGAACGGGGTCGCGATCAGATAGGGCCGGAACGCCTGCCGCTCGTTGCGGTAGAGGCCGGGCGCGATGAACTTGTAGAGCTGGACGGCGATCACCGGGAAGGCGATGACGCCCGCCCCGAACATGCTGAGGCGGATGTTGGTATAGAACTGCTCGAGGAAATGAGTGGCGATCAGCGTCGCCTTCTCCGCCCCGACCACCCGCACATACGGCAGGGTCAGGATGTTGTAGATGGTGCGCGAGAAATAGAAGCAGACGATGAAAGCGGCGAGAAAGGCGTAGAGCGACCGGATGATGCGAGCGCGGAGCTCGATCAGGTGGTCCATCAACGGCGCCTTGGTGGCGTCGATGTCCTCTTGGCTCATTCCGCCGCGCTTCTTCGGGCGGCCGGCGGCTCGGGCTCCGCCTCCACCGGAACGGCCGCGGGCGAGGCCTCGGCGGACGCCGGACCCGTCAGCGCAACCTCGGACACGCCGATTTCAGAGCCGGCGATTTCTGGCTCGGCGATTTCCGGCTTGCCGGTTTCAGGGGCGGCGATTTGAGCGGCGGCGGCTTCGACCGGGGGTTCGACCGCCTTGGTGATGTCGTCGCGCATCATGCCGACCGGATCGAAGCTGGTGTCGATCTTCGCCTGGTCGCTGATCGCCTGGAATTCCTTCTTGACGCTGTCGAGGTCGGCCTCGCGCTCGACCTCGCGCATCGCCTCCATGAACTGGCCCTGGAACTCGGACGCCATGCGCCGCATCTTGCCGACCGTCTGGCCGACGGTGCGCATGACGCGCGGCAGGTCCTTCGGCGGGATCACCGCCAAAGCGACGATGCCGACAATGATCATCTTGCTAATGTCGAGATCGAACATGGCTCACCGGACCCGGCGACCGTTGAGCGGCGTTGGCGTACGCCCGCCCAGTCGCAGGCGCTCCGCTTAAGAGCGCGCTCAGCCGACCTTGTGAACGTCGTTGGCTTCGACGCCGACGCGGTTCTCGATCGTCCGCGGGGCGGTCGTCGGGGCGGACGCGGGCGTCTCGTCGTCGTCGGCCAAGCCCTTCTTGAACGACTTCACGCCCTTGGCGACGTCGCCCATGAGATCCGAAATCTTGCCCTTGCCGCCGAACAGCAGGAGCGCGACCGCGCCGAACAGCATCCAATGCCAAATGCTAAAGCTACCCATGGCCGTCATCCCATTCCGCGCCGCCCGGCTTCAAGGCCGCCGGCGCATCCACTTCTTTGACCGCAAACCTAAGCGCCCGCCGAGGCAAAAACAAGCTTGCCTTCGACGGCCATGCGACTTAGGCGAGAAACGATCCGCCAACCCGTTCCCGCCCGCTTGTCCGGCCACATCCTTCGCCCCGCTGTAGCGACGCAGGGTCAGTCCCACTTCCCTTTCGAGGAGTCCAGCCCCGATGAGCGAAACCGCGAAGCGCCTGAAGGAGTTGGGCGTGGTTCTTCCGAAACCCGCGGCGCCGGTCGCCAACTATGTTCCTTGCGTGCGCGCCGGGACGCTTCTGTTCGTCTCCGGACAGATTCCTTTAGGGGCGGACGGCAAGCTCGCCGAGCGCCATACGGGCAAGCTCAAGGCCGACTCCGAAATCGACGCCGCGCGCGAGGCGGCCAGGCTCTGCGCCGTCAACGTGCTCGCCCAGGCGCATGCGGCGCTCGGCGATCTCGACCGGATCGCGCAGGTGGTGCGGCTCGGCGGGTTCTTCAATGTCGGGACGACCTTCGACGCCCTGCCCCAGGCGATGAATGGCGCGTCCGATCTCGTCGCCGAATTGTTCGGCGCCCAAGGGCGCCACGCGCGAACGACGGTCGGCGTGTCGCATCTGCCGCTCAATGCTCTGGCCGAGGTCGAAGCCGTGTTCGAGATCAAGGCTTGAGGCCGGTCAACGCTCCCGCCTGGCTCATGCAGCGTCCAATCGCCCATCGCGGCTTACACGATAAGGCCAAAGGAGTGATCGAAAACACGGTTGCGGCAGCCCGGGCCGCCATCGCCGGCGGTTTTGCCATCGAGTTCGACGTTCAGATGAGCGTAGACGGAGAGACCATTGTTTTTCATGATGAAACTCTGGATCGTCTGACCGACGCGTCGGGTCCGCTGTCGGCCATGCGCGCGGCCGACATCGCCAAAGTTCGAATCAAGGGCGCAGGCGAAGCGCCGCCGACCCTCGCCGCGTTTCTCGAGGCCGTCGCCGGTCGGACCCCCCTCATCTGCGAGCTTAAGAGCCGGTTCGACGGCGACTGGCGGAACGCCGACCGCGTCGCCGCCCTCGCCGCCGCTTATGACGGCCCGCTCGCCTTCAAGAGCTTCGATCATGACCTCATCGCCTATATGCGCCTGCGACGCCCGCACGCGCGCGACGGCGCGCCCTGCCCGATCGGCATCCTCGCCCAGGCCGCGTACGACGACCCGTCGTGGTCCTTCCTGAGCGCCGAGCAAAGGCGGGATTGGACCGATTTCGACCATTTCGATCTCGCCCGGCCGGATTTCCTGTCGTGGAGCGTCGACGACCTCCCCCACAAGATCCCGTTCCTGATGAAGGAACTCACCGGCGCGCCGGTCATGGCCTGGACCGTCCGGAACGCCGGCCAGCGCGAGGCGGCGCGCAAATGGGCCGACCAGATCGTGTTCGATGGCGAGGGGCAATTGTCATTGCGAGAAGCGAAGCGACGAAGCAATCCAGGGGATCATAAAGCACCCCGCGATCCCGTGGATTGCTTCGCCGCAGCCCGTCGAGAGACGGG
>JBAUXQ010000184.1:0-41697 GCA_049584355.1 Roseiarcus sp.
CCACATGCCAGCCCGCGCGCGCCAGCGCCAGCGCCGTCGCCTTGCCGATCCCAGAGCCCGCGCCCGTCACCAAGGCAAAACGCTCGCCGTTCATGGTTCCTCCCGCATCAAAACCCGTTCCTGCCTGAGTTCCGGCGCCATGCGCCAGACGGCGGCGGCGAGCACGATCGCGCCGCCAACCATAGTCGGCAGGCCTGGGTTCTCGCCGAAGGCAAGAAACACCCATACCGGTCCGAGCACAACATCCAGCAGGCTGATAAGGCCCGCTTCGGCGGAAGGGATGAACTTCGCCCCCTCCATGAAGATGACGAAGGCGAGACCGATCGTGGTCAGGCCGAACACGAACAGGATGACGAAATCGTGGAGCCCGATTGGCTCGAGCGGCGAATTCGCGAGGCCAAAAATTCCTGATCCGAGCGCCCCGAGGCAATTGACGACGATCATCGACGCCTTCGGCTGGCGCCGCTGGAGCACGATCATACCGGCGAAGGCGAGGGTCATCAGCATCGACAGCGCCTGGCCCAAGACGCGGCCCGAGCCGAGGCCGCTTGCGACCATGATGATGATGCCGAGGAGCGCCACGGCTGCGGCGGCGAGGGTGCGCGGGCTGACCCGCTCGCCATTGATCACAAAGCCGATCGCCGCGGCGACGAACGGCAGGGTCGCATAAATCACCATGACGTCGGCGATGGTCGTGGTCATCACCGAGGCGGTGTAGGCGGAGATCGCGATCATCGCGAGCAGCGCCACGACCGGCGACAGCGGACCGAAGCCGAACGCATTGTCCAGGCGTCCGCGTCTCCATTCGATCAGGCCGACGACGGCGATCGAGACCGCGCCGAGCAGCGCCCGCCAGCCCATTACTGTCCAGATGTCGAGATGGGCGAGGAGGCGGGCGAACAGGCCGGCCATGCTCCAGAGCACCGTGGCGACGAGAACCAGCAGCACGCCGCGCCGGCGCGCGGACTTTTCGCCCGGCACGGAAGCGTCTCCATTTCGCTGGGGGGTCGAAGAAGAGGATTTGGGTTCGAAGAAGAGAATAAGGAGAATCGCGACGCGTGGGAACGGCGCGACCGCGCAAAAATGCGATGGCGGGGCGCCCGTTCGTCATTGCGCCGAGCCATGGGCGCCGTAAGGCGCGGTCTCACGACGGGCTTCGGCGAGGAAGCAATCCAGAGCCGCCGCCTTACGATCCTTTGGATTGCTTCGCTTCGCTCGCAACGATGAGTTGGGTTTGAGTTGCACCCGCAACCCCTAGCCCGGCCGCGCGCTTTCGCCAGGCCGCGGCGAAGGCGCCGACATGGCCCGCGAAGCGCGCGCAGGGGATGACGAAGGCGGCGAGCGCCGAGCGGAACGGCCGCGCCTCGGCGCCGATTCCGAACACGATCGGCTCGCGCGCCCTCGCGGGAATGGCGAGGGTGCCGAACGCCCAATCCCAGACGGCCAGCGCAAAGCCGAGGTTCCGATCGTAATGGATGGGATTGGCGGAATGGTGCAGCTGGTGGTGGGCCGGGCTCTGCAGGATGCGGCCGGTGAAGCCGGTGAAGGCGATCCACATGTGGCTATGGCGCAGGTGGCCGTAGGTGACGAGGAACGCCATCAGCAGAATGTTGCCGTTGAGGAGGGTGAACGGGCGCACGCCGGGGCCGAAGCCGTAGGTCATGACGCCGAATACGATTCCGGTCGAAAGCCCGATCAGGTTCATGAAGGCGACGATCTCGACCGGATGCTGACGCAATTCGGTGAGCGTCGTCATGACCTCGGCCGAATGGTGGACCTTGTGGAACTCCCACAGCGCCGGGATTTTGTGGAAACAATAGTGGGCGAACCAATAGGCAAGCTCGGAAGCCAAGAGCTGGAGCACGGTCGCGAGGGTCAGGATCGTCCAGGCGGGCCAGCGCACGGGCGGGTGCATCCCCCATCCAAGGGTCAGGCCGGCGACGACTTCGTCGCGCCAGAAGAAGAGGCCAAGGCCCAGCATGCCGTAAGCGGAGGCGAGCGCGACGCCGTTCAGCGCCCACAGGCGCATGTCAATGAGCGACGACGGATGGAGGAGAATGCGCGTGGGGAAGATCGATCGCACGAACCCCCTGACGCTCAAGCGCCGGCCGCGCACCCGGCGGCGGCCGGCGTAGTAGAGCGCGCAGACCGCGAGCGCGCCGATCAGCGCCGGCGCGCCATAGGCGGAGGCGGGCTTGAAAGCTTCCAGGACCGCTCCCTGCAACGCGGCCCAGATCGCGACGGGGCCGGACACGGTTCTCTCCTCTGCTTCTCGACGGAGCGACAAGGCTAGCGCGCGACGCTTCCCAAATCGTTAGAGAGAAAGGAAGAAGTCTCGCTTCATCGGGCTGGCGGCGAAATGGAACATATGATTGGCGCGGATTGGCGCGGCCTCACCGCCCCGGCGGACGCCGCATTCCTGCTCGCTTTCCCATCCCTGTTCTCGATCATCAACCCGATTGGCGGGGCGCTGATATTTTTCGGCGTGACCAAGGATTTCGCGCCCCAGGATCGGAAGAAAATCGCCGCTCGCGTAGGCCTTTATTCGCTGCTGATCATGTTTGGCGCGCTATGGGCGGGGGCTGATGTGCTTCGCTTCTTCGGCGTGTCCATCGACGCCTTGCGCATCGCCGGAGGAACCGTGATCGCGCTTAGCGGCTTTCAGTTGCTCACCTCGGGCGACCGTCATCCCGACCAAAAGGGCCACGAACACGCTGGGGAGCAGAGCGACGACGGCGATCCGATGCAACTCGCGTTCTTTCCGCTTACGCTGCCATTCACGACCGGACCGGGCACGATCGCCGTTGCGATCACAATCAGCGCGGAGCGGCCCCTAACCGGCGTCGGCCTGATCGCGTTCTTTCTCGGCGCGAGCCTGGCGGTGGTCGCGAACGCGGCGATCATCTGGGTCGCCTATCGATACGCCGACCGCCTGACGGAATTCATGGGGGCCACCGCGCGGCTCGTGATCGTTCGGCTCACGGCGTTCCTGCTGATGTGCATAGGCGTGCAAATCCTGGTGACGACCGTCGGCGACCTCGTCGCCAAATGGCGCGTCGTCTAGCGTCGCGCCGTCTTCTCGGCCTCATAGAGTGCGCGATAGCGCCTGAGGCGTGGCGCATGGATCGCGGCCCGCTCCGGGTCCGGCTTGAACTCGCGCTGGACCGGCGGACGCGCGCACACCGCCTCGATGGGTCCCACGCCTGCGGCAAGCATGCCGAGCCGGGCCGCGCCGAGCGCCGCGCCGGCTTCAGCGCCGGAAGCGAGATCGATGGTCAGTCCGGTCACGTCGGCGATCATCTGGCCCCAGAATTCCGACCGCGCGCCGCCGCCGACCAGGAGCGGCCGGACCGGCCTCGCCCCGGCGGCGTCCAGCACGTCGACGCCGTCGGCGAACGAGAAGGCGACGCCCTCCATCACCGCAAACACCAGCGCATCGGCGCCGTGCTCGGCCCGTAAGCCCGCGAACACGCCCGTGGCCTCGGCGTCGTTGTGCGGCGTTCGCTCGCCACTGAGGTAAGGCAGGAAGATCGGCGCTGCAGCGACCGCGCTCTTCGAGCTGGCGAAGGTCTCGGCGCCGGCGATCAAAAGGCCGATGTCGTGCTCGCCTCCGAGAACGCCGGCGATCCAGGCGAGCGAAGAGGCGGCCGACAGCATCACCGCCATGCCGTGCCAGCGGTGCGGCAACGCATGACAGAATGCATGCAGGGTGCGCTCGGGCAGGCTGACGAAGCGGTCGGTGACGGAAAAGATCACGCCAGAGGTGCCGAGCGAAACGAAGCCCGCGCCGGCTGCGGTCGCGCCGACGCCGATCGCCGAAGCGGCGTTGTCGCCGCCTCCGCCGGCGATCGGAATCTTGCGGCCCGCGAGGCCCCAGGCGCCCGCGATCTCGGGCGCGAGATAGGCCGAGATTTCGGACCCCTCGACCAGGCTCGGCATCGCTTTTTCGGTCAGGCCGGTCGCCGCCAGCAGACTCGCGTCCCAGCGCCGCCGGCCGACATCGAGCCACAGCGTTCCCGAGGCGTCCGACATCTCCGAGACGGCTTCGCCCGAAAGGCGCAGGCGTACATAGTCCTTGGGCAGCAGCACCCGCCTGGTCGCCCTGGCGACCTCGGGCTCATGCGCGGCGACCCACAACATCTTCGGCGCGGTGAAGCCCGGCATGGCGAGGTTGCCGGTGCGGTGCTCGAGGTCGGGGACGCGGCGCTTGAGCTCCGCGCATTCCGCAAACGAGCGGCCGTCGTTCCACAGGATTGCGGGCCTCAGCGGTTTGTCATGCGCGTCGAGAAGAGTTGCGCCGTGCATCTGGCCCGAGAGTCCGATCCCCGCGAGCGCAGCGAATTCCGTCGGCGCATGGCGGCTGATCGCGGCGACCGCCGCATCGACGCCCGCGAACCAGTCGCCGGGATCCTGCTCGCTCCACAGTGGATGAGGGCGCGAGACGCTGAGCGGCGTCGAGGCTTCCGCGACCACCCGCTGATCGGCGTCGACAAGCAGCGCCTTGACCGAGGAGGTGCCGATGTCGAGCCCCAGAAACGTCTCTTGCTTGCCCCCACCCATTTGCGCCTCCCATCAAGGGCCACCATAAACAAAAAGCCCCGGCCTTGTCGCCGGGGCTCAGGCAGGCGCGTTCAGCGCGCAGCCGGTGAAAGAAAGTCAGGCGACCTTCAGGTTGCCTGCCGACGAGCGGCCGGTGCGCTTATCGGCGACAATCTCGTAGACGACCTTCTGTCCCTCGGCGAGGTCGCGAAGCCCCGCACGCTCGACGGCGCTGATGTGGACGAATACGTCCTTGCCGCCATCGTCGGGCTGGATGAAGCCAAAGCCCTTCGTTGCGTTGAACCACTTGACGGTTCCAGTAGCCATAGATGCAGTCCCGTAGATGAAGTTGAGAGGAGCGGCCTGGTATCGCCAGTCCGCTATCGGTGCGGAAGGCTTCCTCGTCGCGCGTCACAGAACGCGAAGTCGAGTGGTCGCTCGGACATCGATGTCAGCGCATAGCCACACATGGTGTTGAAATCAAGATCACGGTTTGCCGGGGGCCCTCAGAGCCGTGCGCCGACGACGTGGGCGATCTGGGCGCCGGCTTCGTAATAAGCCTCCCTCAGCGCCGGCAGCGCCGGCGCGTCGGGCTGGGTGACCGGCAGCGGCAGGTCCCTTTCGCTGAGCTTGCCCAGAATGTGATCGGCAAGAACGCGCCCGAACACGGCGCCGGTGCCGATACCCCTGCCATTATAGCCGCAGAAGGTCACCACATTCGGCCCCAAGCGATGAAAGCGCGGCAGCGCGTCATTGGTCATGCCCATCATTCCGTACCATTGCGCCTCAAAGGCGACCTCGCCGATCTGGGGAAAGGTCTTCTTGAGCGCACGCATGCTCCAGGCGCGATGGACCGCCAAGCCGGTTCCCCGCAGCGCGCCAATGCTGCCGAACAGAAGCCGCCCGGCGCGATCGAAGCGGAAGGAATTCATGATCAGCCGAGTGTCCCAGCAGCCCTCGCGGCCGGGTAGGATCGCGGCCTGCAGTTCGGCGCCCAATGGTCGGGTGGCGAAATTGAAATAAGGCACGCAAATCTGTTCGCGGCGCCCCTGTGGCCATGGAGCGACGCCATAGGCGTCGGTCGCGACCGCTATCCAGTCAGCAGTGACCGTCCCGCCGTCCGTCGCGAGCGTCCATGCCTTTCCCGTCCGCTCGGCCGATCTGACCGGACTTCGGGTGTGGATCGCGGCGCCGGCGGCGATCGCGGCGCCCGCGAGGCCGCGCGCGTAGGCGAGCGGCTGGATGATCCCGGCGCGCAGGTCGAGCAGCGAGCCCGCGTAGATGTCGACGCCAATGCGCTTGGCGGTCTCGGCCTGGGTGAGAAGCCGGACCGGCGCGCCCCGCGCGCCCCATTGCCGGGCGCGTTCCTCGATCTTGGCGAGGCCGGAACTCCCGACCGCGCAATGCAGCGTGCCGTTGCGCACCAGCTCGCAGTCGATGCCGTGCTTGTCGACAAGCGCGTAGACTTCGGCCGGGCCGCCGCCGAGCAGGCCAAGGAGCCGCTCGCCATAATCCGCGCCGAGCCTCTCGATGATGTCGTCGGGCGCGAGCCACATGCCGGCGTTGACCAGGCCGACGTTGCGTCCGGCGCCGCCGAAGCCGATCTCGATCGCCTCGAGCGCCACGACGTTCGCCCCGGCCTCAGCCAAATGGAGCGCTGTCGAGAGCCCGGTATAGCCGCAGCCGACGACCGCGACGTCAGCCCGAACCTCGCCCTTGAGCGCCGATGTCGGCGGCGCTGGCGGAGCGGTCAATTCCCACAGGCCGTGCGAGAGCGGATCGTTTTGCATGCGCTTGTATCGAATCCTTGTCGCCGGGGTCAGCGCTGACCGATGATAGACTGGCGGCGGCGCCGTTTCCACCTTGCCGCCCGGCCCCGCTCTCGACGCCTCGTTCGCCGGCCAATATAGATCGATATTGGCAATATCCCTCATCCTTAGGAGCCCGCGAAGCGGCGGCTCGGAGGATGCGGGCGCCGGAGGCCCGAGGGCGTTGCGATGAGCGGATTTCATGGACCCGATCTCGGCCCGTTCCAATGGGACGATCCGCTGCTGCTGGAATCCCAGCTCGCCGAGGATGAGCGGATGATCCGCGATACGGCGCGGGATTTCGCCGCAAAGGAGCTCGCGCCGCGCATCCGGAAGGCCTATCTTGAGGAGAGGACCGACCCGGAGCTCTTCCGTCTGATGGGTGAAGCGGGGCTGCTCGGGGTAACGCTGCCGCAGGAATATGGCTGCGCCGGCGCGGGATACGTCTCCTACGGCCTGGTGGCGCGCGAGGTCGAGCGGGTCGACTCCGGCTTCCGCTCGATGATGAGTGTGCAGAGCTCGCTCGTCATGTATCCGATCCACGCCTATGGCGACGCCGACCAGCGGCGGAAGTACCTTCCGGGCCTCGCGCGCGGCGAGCTCATTGGCTGCTTCGGGCTCACCGAGCCGGGCGCGGGTTCCGATCCCGGCGGCATGGTCACGCGGGCCGAGAAGATCGATAGCGGCTATCGCCTGGTCGGCGCCAAGACCTGGATCAGCAACGCGCCGCTCGCCGACGTGTTCGTCGTCTGGGCGAAGTCGCGCGCCCACAACGATCAAATTCGCGGCTTCATCCTGGAAAAGGGTATGAAGGGCCTCTCGGCGCCAAAGATCGAGGGCAAACTTTCGCTGCGCGCCTCGATTACCGGCGAGATCGTGCTCGACAATGTCGAGGCGCCGGAAAGCGCACTATTGCCGAATGTCGCCGGTCTAAAAGGTCCGTTCGGCTGCCTTAATCGGGCCCGCTACGGTATCTCTTGGGGGGCGATGGGCGCGGCGGAGGATTGCTGGCTCGCCGCCCGCCAATACGGCCTCGACCGCAAGCAGTTCGGCCGGCCGCTGGCCGCGACCCAGCTCTTCCAGAAGAAGCTCGCCGATATGCAGACCAAGATCGCTCTTGGGCTCCAGGCCTCGCTGAGGGTGGGGCGGCTCATGGACGAAGGCAAGGCGGCGCCGGAAATGATCTCGCTCGTCAAGCGCTCGAATTGCGGCGAGGCGCTCGAGGTCGCCCGCGCCGCGCGCGACATGCACGGCGGCAACGGCATTCAGATCGAGTACAAGGTCATGCGCCACCTCGCCAACCTCGAGACCGTCAACACCTACGAAGGCACTCACGACGTCCACGCGCTGATCTTGGGGCGGGCGCAGACCGGCCTGCAGGCGTTCTTCTGACGATGAGCCCGCTCGCCGGACTGCGAGTCGTCGAGCTCGCGCGCGTGCTCGCGGGTCCGACGACCGGGCAGACGCTCGCCGATCTGGGCGCCGACGTCATCAAGGTCGAGAGTCCGGAGGGCGACGAAACGCGCCGCTGGGGCCCGCCCTTCATCGACACGGAGGGCGAGCAGTCGGCCGCCTACTTCCACTCGTGCAATCGCGGCAAGCGCTCGATCGTCGCCGACTTCGCGACCGAGCGGGGTCGCGAGATCGTGCGGCGCCTCGCGGCGCGCTCGGACGTGCTGGTTGAGAACTTCAAGGTCGGCGGACTCGCCAAGTTCGGCCTCGACTATGAGCCGCTCAGCCGCCTCAACCCGCGCCTCATCTATTGCTCGGTGACCGGCTTCGGCCAGACCGGGCCTTACGCGAAACGCGCCGGCTACGACTTCCTTATCCAGGGCATGTCGGGCGTCATGGACATCACCGGCGAGCCGGATGGGCCGCCGGAGAAGGCGGGCATCGCGATCGCCGACCTCTTCACCGGACTCTATGGCGTGATCGCCATCGAGGCGGCGCTAATCGCCCGCGATCGCACCGGCCGGGGCCAGCGCCTCGATCTTGCCCTGTTCGACTCGATGAGCGCGATGCTCGCCAATCAGGCGATGAACTATCTCGCTTCCGGCCGGTCGCCCAAGAGGATGGGCAACGCCCACATCAATCTCGCACCGTACCAGACGCTGCCGGTTGCGGATGGCTGGCTGATCGTGGCGGTCGGCAACGACGGACAGTTCACGCGGCTCTGCGGGGTGCTTGGTTTGGAGAACCTTGCCGTCGACCCGCGCTTTGCGACCAATCCCGGCCGCGTGACGAACCGTATCGAAATGGGGCGCGAGCTTGAAGCAAAGACCGCTCTATGGAGGCGCGACGAGCTTCTCGCCGCGTTGGAAGCGGTGGTCGTCCCTGCCGGGCCGATCAACACGATCGCCGATCTCTTCGCCGATCCCCAGTTCAAGGCGCGTGGCATGCGGATCGAGCCTCAGGGGACGCCCGGCATCCGCAGTCCAATCATGATGAGCGAAAGTCCGCTCGTATTCGAGCGCCGGTCGCCCAACCTCGGCGAGCACCAAGCGGAGATCCTGCGCGAGATCGGGCTTGAATAGGGCAAGAGGGTTTTCGACCGCGGCAGGCCGTCATCGCGAGGAGTCATAGGGCGTCTAAAACGCGCGACTTTCGACGGGTTATGGCGACGAAGGTCATCGACGCCAAATGACGGTGGCCGGCGCCAGCCGGCCGGATGAGGGCCCTCTTCACCCCTCGACGAATTCCTTGCGCGAAATGCCTTGGGCGTAGAGGAGGGCGGTGAGGTCGGCGTGGTCAATGCGGGCGTCGGCGTTGGCGGCGACCTTGGGCTTGGCGCGGTAGGCGACCCCGAGGCCTGCCGCTTTGAGCATCGCGAGATCGTTGGCCCCGTCGCCGACGGCGAGCGTCTCAGCGAGCGCAAGGCCTTTTGCCGCGGCGATCGCCTGAAGCGCGCCGAGCTTGGCGTCGTGACCGAGGATCGGCTCGATCACCTCACCGGTCAGCTTGCCGCCTTCAATAGCGAGCGTATTGGCGCGGTCCTCGTCGGCGCCGATCCGGTCGCGAACCGCGGCCGTGAACTGGCGAAAGCCGCCGGAGACGATAGCGACATAAGCGCCCCTCGCCCTCATCGTGACGGCGAGCGCGCGCGCGCCGGGGCTCAGCATGATGCGCTCCCGCAGCACGTCGGCGATGACGCTCTCGGATAGGCCGGCGAGCAGCTTGACGCGCTCGCGCAGCGCCGGCTCGAACGCGATTTCGCCCCGCATCGCCCGCTCGGTGATCGCGGCGACGCGATCACCGACGCCCGCGTAAGCGGCGAGCTCGTCGACGCATTCCTGGCCGATCAGGGTCGAATCCATATCCGCCACCAGGAGGCGCTTGGCGCGATGGGCAGCCGGCTGGACGACGACGTCGACCGGCTCGCCGGCCAGCGCCGCTGTGAGCGCGGCGCGGACGCCGTCGAGCGGGGCGCTGAAGAGGAGATCGGCGGCGACGCCCTCATCGAGCCACCGCTGCGAGTCGAATCCGCCGACGCCTTGCGCCAGACGCGCGATATGGGCAACGCTGAGACGGATCGACCGGGGATCGGCGATCAGCGTGGCGACGACGGCGGACGAATTCATGCAGATTCCGGAACGATGGCGGACGAGGTGAGGCGCGCGCTCCTCATCGCAGGCCCGACGGCGAGCGGCAAGTCGGCGGTGGCGCTTGCGCTCGCGGAGCGGTTCGGGGCGACCATCGTCAACGCCGATTCGATGCAGGTCTATGCCGATCTGCGCATCCTGACCGCGCGACCGACGCCGGAGGAAGAGCGGCGCGCGCCCCATCGCCTGTTCGGGACGGTCGACGGGGCGGTCAATTATTCCGCCGGACGATGGGTGCGGGCGGCGCGCGAAATCCTCGCTGACATCGGGGAGCGGCCGGTGTTTTTCGTCGGCGGCGCCGGCCTCTATCTGCGCGCGCTGACCGAAGGCCTGTCCGACGTCCCGCCCGTGCCCGAAGCCGTGCGGGCCATGATTCGGGTCGAGGCCGAGGGGCGCGCGAGCGCCGAACTCCATGCCGAGCTTAAGGCGCGCGATCCCGAGACCGCTTCGCGCCTCAACGCCAGCGACCGGCAGCGGATTGTGCGCGCGCTCGAGGTTCTGGCCGCCACACAGCGCCCGCTCGCTTCGTTCCTGGGCGCGCGGGCGGCGCCGGCGCTTGAGCCGCGCGAATGGGCGGGGCTCTACCTCGCTCCCGACCGGGCGGAGCTTTATCGGCGCATCGACGCGCGATTCGACGCCATGCTCGTGGAAGGCGCGCTCAGCGAGGTCACGACGCTCATGAACCGGGGCCTCGATCCGGCGCTGCCGGTGATGCGCGCCCATGGCGTTCCCCATCTCATCGCCAATCTCGAAGGCCGGATCACGCTCGCTCAGGCCGCGGAACGCTCGAAGCTCGACACCCGCCATTACGCCAAGCGCCAGTTCACCTGGGCGCGCCGCCAGATGACCGGCTTCCGATGGGCCGCGCCGGAGGAGGCGGTCGAGGCGGGGACGCGGGCGCTCGGCGGGATTTCGGTCTAGGGTCGAAAATCCGGCGCCTGCCCTATTGCCGTCCTAAGGCGCAAGATTTCCGATGCGAGCCTGCCCGCGTCGCCGCTGAACTCGGCGATCACTTCGTAGCGCGCTGCCGCCGCGCTTTTCAATCTCGGCTCACGCATCCACCGCAAAATCGGCGAGTACGCCTCTACGAGGTTTCGGGGAACGTCGCTCTGTTCAACATCGTCAAGCTCACGAAGGCGCTCTACTACAAGCGTTTCGCGGATCAGTTCGTATATTCGCCTCCGCCAGGCTTTGATTGTTACGTCCACCGTCGTTAGTTCCCCTTCGGAGCGGCTCGCGATACGCAGCCCTAAACGATGCATTATGGTCAAAACCCAATCGGTTTGACCGGAAGTTCCCGATAGTGCGAAGTTATGTCTTGATTGGTATCCACATTTGGTAGCCGCCCATACCTGTTCGTCCGTCGAATTCCTCGCCGTAATATTCGAAGAAGGGGGCATCGACAGCCTCGTAGCCCGACTCCGGGAGCCATTTTGTCCAGATCGTCATGCCGACGCTATGGATGGTCGAAACATGTTCGCGATGCGTAAATATGGCGTAGCGCTGGGAAGGAATGCGCAATCGCGCAAATTCCGCGGGGAGGTCGGAGAAGCCGGACACCTCTACGCCGGCGAGATAGTCAAAGTTTCCATCGTTGTCCATGTTGTAGCAGACGCCAAACGTCCGCCCCCCCTTCAGACGCCGCCCCGCCGGAAAAACTTGCCCCGGGACGTTGCCGAGATGGGGCTGGAAGCGCTCCCACAAAGCCGGAATGTTTTGGTGGGTGCCGAGCGAATACTTTCCGCTGAGGCCTGCGATCAGCAATAACGTGCCTTGCTCGATGCGCGGCGGAGCCAGGGTCGTGATCGGATCATCCATTTTGATTGCCTCCACGAGATCGACGTTATCGAGATTGCGTTGCGCGCGAACCGACTCGGGGGTCAGTCCGAATTGGTCGCGGAACGCCCGGGTGAAAGCTTCGTGGGAGCCATAGCCGAAATCCAGAGCGACGGTCAGAATGTCAGAGCCGCCGTTCGCAAGCACGCGGGCTGCCTCGCTCAATCGCCGAGCGCGCATGTAGCGCATCGCAGACTGGCCGATCGCCCGCGCGAACACATGGGCGAAGTGGTAGCGAGATATTCCAGCGACCTCGGACAATTCGTCGAGCGACACCTCGCCTCTGAACCGGCTCTCCATTAACCACAACGCTTTTTGAACGCTTTCCATATTGGCTCCGAACGAAGCATACCGGACCGCGTACCAAAGACCATCGCCTCTCGCTTGATTGGAATTGCTGTTGGAGGGTTCAGGATAGCGCCGCTGCGGAGGGAGCGGGATCGGGCTTGAAGCCGCCGCCATGTCAGGTAGGTTGCTCGCCTTTGCCAGCCGGAGCGCCCCATGCCGCAAGCGCGAGCCCATGGAATCGACATCGAATACGAGAGCTTCGGCCGTGAGGGCGATCCGCTCATTCTGGTGATCATGGGCCTGGCGGCCCAGCTCATTTTTTGGCCAAAGTCGCTCTGCGTTGGCCTGGCGGCAAAGGGATTCCGGGTCGTGCGGTTCGACAACCGCGACATCGGGAAATCGACCCACCTCTCGGGCAGGACGGCGCCGGAGCCTCGCGCGCTGCTGGCGGAAGTCGCCTCCGGGAAAATACCGGACGTCCCCTATACGCTCGATGATATGGCCAACGACGCGCTCGGCCTCATGGACGCGCTCGGCGCCGGCCGCGCCCACGTTGTCGGCGCCTCAATGGGCGGCATGATCGCCCAACTGGTGGCGATCAATCATCCAGGGCGGACGAAAAGTCTGACCTCGATCATGTCCACGACCGGACGACGGGACTTGCCCCCCGGCAATCCGAAGGCGCTCGCGCTCCTTGCGAGGGGGCCGAGGAGCTTGAGCCGCGACGATCTGATTGAAAACGGCATTCTCGTGCGGCATGCGCTCGCTGGGGTGGGCTTCCCGGAAACCGAAACAGAGATTCGCAGCCTGGTCGAGCGCGTCGTGGATCGCGCGCCTTACGATCCGGCGGGAGTCGCGCGGCAATGGGCGGCCGTCGTCGCCGCCCCGCCGCGCGACGCGCTCCTGAAAGCCGTCCATTGCCCCGCGCTGGTCCTTCACGGCGACCGGGATCCGCTGTTTCCCGTCGCTACGGCGAAAGACACGGCTGCGAGCATTGCCGGCGCTGAACTCGTCGTCGTTTCGGGCATGGGCCATGGCGTTCCGGAGTCGCTCGTCCCGGTTTGCCTGAAGCACATTGGCGATTTCGTCACCAAGGTAGAAGCGCCGGCGACTATTGCCGGGTGAAGCCGCATTCCTTGTCGACGTACTTGCTTTCCCAGCAGCCGCTATTGAGACAGGTCTGAAGATATCCTCCGCATACGGCCATGCATGCGGGCGAGCCGCCCTCGCTCCGGACGCAGAATTTCTGGCAGACCCTGAGTCGATCCGAGCAAGTCTTCGCCTCGGCCGGCCCGATAGCCAAGAGCGCGATGACGCCGATCGCGCCCGCCCCGACGCTCCAATGCAGCAGCTTTCGCACGCGCTCCCCCGGTCTTCAGAAAATGCCGCGGGTCGCAAGGGTAGGCGGCGGATCGCCTATTGGCAATCGAGCCACCCAATTGAGCTGCATCGCCGGATCAGCCCTTGCGCACCGCCCAAGAGTTCACCGCGCCACGGCCGTCCGGCGACGGCGCGACATAGACGAGAAGCTGGTTGTTCTCGCAGCAGCCGAATTTCATGAGTTGGCATGTCCATTCGTATCCGGCGAGGATGCCGCAGCTCATCGCCTGAGCGGAGACCGGTTCCGATCCGATGATGAGGATCGCGACGTCCGTCGGCATGCCGACGGCGAGCTTCATGCCCGCCTGAAAGGCGTCGAACGGAGCCGGACTCGCGCCCGAAACAGCGGGATAGCCGCCGGCGCAGCATCCCGTAACCAACGAAGCGGCGACAAGTATCGCGATTTGGGCGCGCATTTGGCGATCTCGCCTGTCGGGCCGGCGGATCATTTATCTCATGACGCGCGGCAGCCCCGCTCCGGCGTCTCGCCGCAGTCATCTATCGGGCAAACGCGTTAGCCGCCGGTTAAAGGGCGCCGTCGCCTTTCGCCGGCCCCGGCGCTACGCTAGATTTTGCCTTATGACCACGGCCGAAAAGCAACCCGTGAAGCTCACCCTGACCAAGGCCCGGGCCGAGCATGCGCGCCTCGGGGCGGAAATCGCCGAGCACGACCGGCGCTACCACGGCGAGGATCGGCCGACGATCTCCGACGCCGAATATGACGAATTGCGCCGGCGCTATACCGCGCTCGAAGCGGCGTTTCCTGAGCTTGCCGGCGCGGACTCGGAAAGCCGCAAGGTCGGCGCGCCGCCGTCGGAGAAATTCGCCAAGGTCCGCCACGCCGTGCCGATGCTGTCGCTCGGCAACATCTTCGCCGACGAGGAGGTCGAGGAGTTCTGCGCCCGGGTGAGGCGCTTCCTGGGATTAGGCGACACCGCGGCGCTCGACGTCGTCGCCGAGCCCAAGATCGACGGGCTCTCCTGCAATTTGCGCTACGAGAACGGCGAACTCGTCCGGGCGGCGACGCGCGGGGACGGCTACGAGGGCGAGGACGTGACCGCGAATGTGCGCACGGTGAAAGCCATCCCGCACCGGCTTAAAGGCGCGCCGAGGATTTTCGAGGCCCGCGGCGAGGTCTATATGCGCCACGCAGATTTCGCAGCCCTCAACGCCCGCCAGGCGGAGGCGGGAAAGCAGGTGTTCGCCAATCCGCGCAACTTCGCCGCCGGCTCGCTGCGCCAGCTCGATCCCGGCATCACCGCAAGCCGGCCGCTCGCCTTCTTCGCCTACGCCTGGGGCGAAGTCAGCGAGCCCATCGCCTCGACCCAGCTCGGCGCGGTCGAGGCGATGCGCCGCTTCGGCCTGCCGACCAATCCGCTGACAAGCCTATGCCATTCGACCGCCGAGCTGATCGCGCACTATCACGCGATCGAGGCTCAGCGTGCGACGCTCGGCTACGACATCGACGGCGTCGTCTACAAGGTCAACGATCTTACGCTCCAGGAGCGGCTCGGCTTCATCTCGCGCTCGCCCCGCTGGGCGGTCGCGCACAAGTTCCCGGCCGAGAAGGCGATGACCATCGTCGAGGCGATCGGCATCAACGTCGGCCGGACGGGCGCCTTGACGCCGCTGGCCAAACTCAAGCCGGTGACCGTCGGCGGCGTCGTCGTCTCCAACGCCACCCTGCACAACGAGGACGAGATCGCGCGCAAGGACGTGCGGGTCGGCGATACGGTCGTGGTGCAGCGCGCCGGCGATGTCATCCCGCAAATCCTCGAAGTCGTGCTCGACAAGCGGCCCCCGGGCGCCGAACCTTACGAGTTTCCGCACGTCTGCCCAGTCTGCGGGTCGGCGGCTTTGCGCGAGATCGACGAGAAGACCGGGGAGGCCGACGTCGTGCGCCGCTGTACCGGCACGCTGGTCTGCGCCGCGCAGGCGGTCGAGGGCCTCAAGCACTTCGTCTCACGCAACGCCTTCGACATCGAGGGGCTGGGCGAAAAGCTGATCGAACTGTTTTTTACTGAAGGGATGATCCGGACCCCGGCCGACATCTTCACGCTTCGAGCGCGCGATGGGCGCGACCGCCCGCCGTTGCGCGAATGGGAAGGATTCGGCGAGCTGTCGGCGCGCAACCTGTTCAACGCCATCGACGCGCGCCGCTCGATCGCGCTCAACCGCTTCCTTTATTCGCTCGGCATTCGCCATGTCGGCGAGACCAACGCGCGGCGGCTGGCGCGTCATTTCGGCGACTGGGAGGCGCTGCGCGCCGCCGCCCGGGCCGAAAACGCGGCGGAGGAGCTGTCGTCGGTCGAGGGCGTCGGGCCGGTGGTCGCCGAGGCGGTCGCCGATTTCTTCGCCGAGCCGCGCAACGAGGCGGCGCTCGACGCGCTGGTTAGAGAAGTGAGTATCGAGCCGATGGAGGCGATCGCCGCCGGCCATCCGCTCGCCGGCAAGACCATCGTCTTCACCGGGTCGCTCGAGCGGATGACTCGCGACGAGGCCAAGGCGATCGCGGAGCGGCTCGGGGCCAGAGTTTCCGGCTCGATCTCGGCCAAGACCGACCTCGTCGTCGCCGGCCCCGGCGCCGGCTCGAAGCTCGCCAAGGCGCGCGAGCTCAAGGTCGAGACCATCGACGAGGAGGAATGGGTCAGGCGCTCGGGGCGGGGGTAGGCATTCCCTTCTCCCGCCTTGCGGGAGAAGGTGGCGGGCTGAGTCCGACGGATGAGGGCGCGCCAACCCTCACCCTGACCCTCTCCGCATAAGGGAAAGGCGAACGGCGCGGGCGGCGAGCGAAGGGAGAGCCGGTCATTCCCACCATGAGCAACTGGCGCCACAGCGGCGTCGTCGTTCGCGAGGCGCGTCTCCGCGATCTCGACTCGATCGCCAGGCTCGAGAACGAGTCATTCGAGACCGACCGGGTCTCGCGCCGGTCCTTACGCGTATTCCTGCGCGCGGCCCACCGGCCGGTGATCGCGGCGATCATAGACGACGAACTGGCCGGCTACGCGCTGGTCTCGCTGCGCAAGACCTCGCGGGCGGTGCGCATCTATTCACTCGCCGTCGACGCCCGCTTCGCTCGCCGCGGCGTCGGCCGGGCGCTGCTCATGGCCTGCGAGGCCTATGCCCGCCGTCACCGCCGAGCCGCCCTCACGCTCGAAGTGCGCTACGACAATTCCTCGGCGATCGCGCTCTACGAGAGCGCAGGCTTCCGACAGTTCGGCGAGCACGCCCGCTATTACGCCGACGGGGCGACGGCCTTGCGCTACGAGAAGTCCCTCATCCCCGCTTCTCTCCGCGAAACCGGGAACAATCCGCCGCTTGAGGGCGTTCGACCGTTGCGCGGCGCATCGCGCCCGCGCTAGGGCAGGCGAAGGAGCGCAGAAAGTGAGTCGCGCTCGTCACGAATGAACCTGGCCCACGCCTGAACTCAGGGACCATTCCGCCGTCATCATGCAGACGTCGTCGCGACTAATCGCACGCCCGGAGCGGCGCGCGTCATGACCGGCTGGGTCATTCTCGTCGATCAGGCGCGCGACTTCCCCAACGCCGACACGCCCCACAAGGTGATCACGACGCGCGACTATCTCGCGCGGCCGAAACTGTTCGCCATGCTCGGACGGGCGAAGATCATCAACCTTTCCCGCTCCTACAACTACCAGTCCAAGGGCTATTACGCCTCCCTGCTCGCCGAGGCGCGCGGCCACCGGGTGATCCCGACCGTCGAGACGATGCTCGATCTGCGCGAGCTCAAACTCTACGAGCAGTCGCTGCCGGAGCTGCAGGAGGCGCTGACCGCCGCAGCGCTCAAGGCGCAGGCGACCGAGGACACGACGTTCGACCTTCTGTTCTGCTTCGGCTTCGTCCAGGATTCCCGCTTCGAGGCCTTCGGCCGGCTCCTGTTCGACTGGTACCGGTGCCCAGCGATCGAAGTCACCATAACGGCGGGCAAGCGCTGGAAAATCGACCGGCTGCGCGCCCGGCCGCTCGCCAAGCTCGGGCCGGACGAGGCGGAATTCTTCCACAAGAGCCTGCATCGCCACACCCAGCGCGACTGGCGCAACCCGCGCGGCCGGGCGATCGCCCGCTATTCGCTCGCGGTTCTCCACGATCCGCAGGATGCGCTGCCGCCCTCTTCGCTCGACACGCTCAGGCATTTCTCGCGGATCGCCGAGAAGCAGTCGGTCGCGGTCGAGCTGATCACCCGCAAGCAGCTCGCGGAATTGGCCGAATTCGACGCCCTGTTCATCCGAGCGACGACTTCAATCGACAGTTTCACCTATCGCTTTGCCCAGCGCGCCCGGACCGAAGGCATGCCGGTCATCGACGATCCGCAATCGATGATTCGCTGCACCAACAAGGTCTATCTGCACGAGCTCCTCGAGGCCCACGGCGTTCCCGTGCCGCCGACGGTCATGCTGGCCGAGGACGAAGACCTCATCAAGGCCGAGCGGCTGCTCGGCTGGCCGATGGTGCTCAAGATTCCCGACGGCTCGTTCTCGCGCGGGGTGCACAAGGTCGAGACCGCGCAGGCTCTGAAGGCGCTGTCCGACGAACTGTTCGAGGACACCGACCTCCTGCTGGCGCAGAAGTTCATGCCGACCAGGTTCGACTGGCGGATCGGGGTGCTCGACGGCGAACCGCTCTTCGTTTGCCAGTATCAGATGGCGCGCGGCCACTGGCAGATCATCAAGCACGGGCCGAACGGCGCACGGGAAGGCGGATCGAAAACGATTCCCATCGCCGACGCTCCCCCGAGGGTCATCGACGCCGCCCTCAAGGCGGCGCGCGCGATCGGCCCCGGCCTTTACGGCGTCGACATCAAGGAAACCGACGGCGCAATCGTCGTCATCGAGGTCAACGACAACCCGAACCTCGAACACGGGGTCGAGGACCTGATCGGCAAGGACGAGGTTTGGACGCGGCTGCTCAACTGGTTCATCAAGCGGATCGACGCCTAGAAGCGGATGCCGGTCAGGCGCTGAGGTTTAAGGCGCGGGATTGCCCCCACAGCAAGATTAGCTCTGCGGCTATCTATATACATTGCAGATCTGGCGATACCTTGACAGTCGATCACAAAAAGTTGAAGACTTGGCCGGTTGAAGGTGAAACCTATTTCTCGGAGGGGCGAATGGACTTTCTGCAACCCCGGAAAGCGTCCAAGTATATTGCGAATCTGCGCAGTTCTTTTTCCGTTTCCCTATTCTTGCTTGCCTCCGGCATGGCGGCGACCGCCTGGGGCCCGGCAAGCGCAGATGAGCTTCAGGACTTTGCCGCTCAATGCGATAAGGCCATTGGGGTCTCGGTTCCTGATTTCGATTGCGACGCGGGGACCGAGGTTCCTGGGCAAGGAAATGTGTTTTCCGGCAATCAGCCGGGCGCGACATGCGACGAGCCAAATCGACTCAACAAACAGTGCGATCCGGGAAGCCGGTTTCAAGTCTTGATCAATAGCGACATCGCCTATGTTGTCGCCCACTGTCGAAAGGAAGGTGGTGATCCGGGTATGTACGGCGATATCGCGGTTATTCAATACAGCCGCAAGAACGGAGCGACCTGTTTCTATCAAGCGCTGCGTGAGGGATCGCAATCGCACGGAAATATGCCGGGCGGGAGTTCGGCCCCTGGCGCGGACCCGCTGCCGGTCAAGGCGCCGTCGAACGGTCAGGCGGGCGCCCTTTGGATAGCGCCAACCGCCGCGGCGAGCATTGGCTGCGGAGGCTGCCATGACAATGGTCCGTTCATTCGCTCGCCCTATCTGAACGGGGTGACGGGCGCGAACATGCTGCCCGGTTCGGACGATGACACCTTCAACAGCACTGAGCCTTATTCGTTCGTGGGCGACGCATTCCAAAACTGGAAAGCTTACTCGGTTGAAGTGGGGAACGAATGCAATTCATGCCATCGCCTTGGCGTCAGCAACATCCCTGTTCCCGACATGGCCGAGAAGGGAACCGCGATGGATTTCGCGATTCGGGCCACGTCCGATCACGAGGACTCTAAGAGCCCGACTTCGTCGGCGTCGCCAATCTGGATGGAGCGGGACCCACCGCAAGCGCAATTCGATCAGCAGCACGCGGACTGGGCGCAGGCGATTCATGATTGCGCCGCACAGTTCGATCCGTCCAACCCTACGAATTTGCCTGATACGGACGCCTGCCGGATTACCCTGTTTGCGCAGGCCTTTGTTTCAGGTCCGTGAACTGACGCGAAAATTGTCAGCGGCCTCGCCCGTGCGCGATTCGGCTGAGCTGCAGCGCCGCTCTTGCGCCAGCCAAAGATAGAGGAGAGAAACGTGATCGTCATCGGATTGAATAATTCCGACCTGGGCGACCTGTTCGTCAGCGTGGTTGACCTGAATCAGGCTGGATCTCCGACCGTCCTTCAAAATCAACGCATAAACGAGGGCAGTAGCGTGCAGGTCGCTGTCCAGGAAGACGGAAGCGGAAACGGCAGCATCCAATGGACTGCACAACGCACTGATGACCAATCGCAAACCGCGCAACAAACTGTTCAGGTCAGCAGCGGGCTGCAGATCGACGTGTCTACGTAGCACCGCCCTTTGACGCTTTCGGAGCGGCGCTTGGGGTAAGGCCGGGTGTTTTGCCATGCGGCCGAAGGCTCTCGCCGCCCTGATGGGGAGACGAACCCCGGTCCCTGGCAGTCTGATGCGCCGGGCTTAGACCGCCGTCCCATTCGATCGCGCTGCGCAACGATCCACTAAGCGCCGTCGGGAGGCGCCTGTTGCAGCGCCAAACTGATCAGGCGTGGTCAGCGATTGTGCATCGAGCCAAAGACTGTTAACGGTTGGCGGCGCCAAAAGCGGGGCCATGGGGCAAGATTCGGGCGGGATATAATTCTGCAGGGAGCCAGGATGCCGGATATCGCCAAACGCCGACGATTTCTGCTTTTCCTTGTAAAGCCGTCGCATTACGACGACCAGGGATATGTCATCCAGTGGTGGAAGTCGGCGCTGCCGTCGAACTCCCTTGCCTGCCTGTTCGGCATCGCCCAGAAATGCATGGAAGATCAGGTCCTTGGCGAGGACGTGGACATCGAGATCTTTCCCGTAGACGAGACAAACACCCGCGTCCGCCCGGACCATATCATCCGCCAGATCAAGGATAATGGCGGCTTCGGCATGGTCGGCTTCGTCGGCGTGCAGTCGAATCAATACCCGCGGGTATTGGACTGCGCCCGGCCGATGCGGGCGGCCGGCGTGCCGGTGGTCATCGGCGGCTTCCACGTCTCCGGCTGCCTGTCGATGCTGCCGGAGCGGCCTCAATCGCTCAACCAGGCGCTCGATCTCGGCATTTCCCTCTACGCGGGCGAGGCCGAAGGACGGTTCGATGAGGTTTTGCGCGACGCCGCTGCTGGGAAGCTGAAGCCGATCTACAACTATCTCCACGATCTTCCCGGGCTGGAAGGGGCGACACAGCCATACATGCCGCCCGAGCGGGTGGGACGCACGCTCGGCATGATTTCGAGCTTCGACGCCGGACGCGGCTGTCCGTTCCTGTGCTCGTTCTGCACCATCATCAACGTGCAGGGCCGCAAGTCGCGCTATCGCACCGCCGACGACATCGAAGCGCTGGTGCGCGTCAATGTCGCCAACGGCGTGCGCTACTTCTTCATCACCGACGACAATCTGGCCCGCAACCGCAACTGGGAATCGATCTTCGACCGGCTCGCCGCGCTGCGCCAGGAGGGCATCCACTCGCGCTTCATCATCCAGGTCGACACGGCGTGCCACAAGATTCCCCGCTTCATCGAAAAGGCGGTTGCGGCGGGCGTCAAGCGGGTGTTCATCGGCCTTGAGAACATCGACCCCGACAACCTTTCCGCGGCGAAGAAGAAGCAGAACCACATCTCGGACTATCGCGAGCTTCTGCTCGAGTGGCGCAAGCACCGCTGCATCACCTATTGCGGCTATATCATCGGCTTTCCGAACGACACGCCGGAATCGCTGGTGCGCCGCATCCAGATCATCCAGCGCGAGCTGCCGCTCGACATCCTGGAATTCTCGATCCTGACCCCGTTGCCGGGCAGCGAGGACCACGCCAAGGCGGTCGCGGCCGGCGTCGACATCGACCCGGATCTCAACAAATTCGATCTCGAGCACGTCACGACCGATCATCCGCGGATGTCGCGCGACGAGTGGCAGGAGGCCTATCGCCTCGCTTGGCGCACCTATTACACTGAGGACCACATCAAGACTGTGATCCGCCGCGCCGTCGCCGGCGGCCCGCGCCCGGACACGGTCGCCTACCTGCTCACCTGGTTCTGGGCAAGCTTCCACTTCTACAATATCTATCCCCTGGAGACCGGTATGATCCGCCGGCGCTATCGCCGCGACCGCAGACCGGGCCTGCCGCTCGAGAACCCGCTCCTCTTCTACGCCCGCAACTGGGGCGGCCAGGTCGTGACCTACGCCCGGATCCTGGCGATGTTCGCCAAGATTCACCTGTGGACGCGCAGGCTGGAGCGCGACCCGAACGCCAAGAACTACACCGACGAGGCGCTGAGGAAGACTGACGACTACGATCATCAGGAGATGTACCAGCTTTCCGAATCGGCGCGGAAGGCGGGGGACAAGGCGAAGCACATCGAGGAGCGCAAGCACGCGCACGCCGCGCAGGTCGAGTCGGCGACGCCCGTGACTGCGGCGGAATAAGCGGCGGACGACACCCTCGATGGCGCGGAGCTGATGCGCTCGCTCACTCAAGCAGGCGCGGTCGCGATCGTCACCTTCGGCGCGAGCCTCATTGGCATGGCGCTGCAATGGATTGTGCCGGGGGACGTGCTGACCGCTTCCAAGGGCTCGGTCGGCGCCATGGTCGGGCTCGTAACCCTGCTGCTGGCGCTCGTCCTCGGCCTTCTCGTCTTCACCGCCTTCTCGGTCTTCACCACCCAGCGCGACGAAGCCTATTCGCTCGGCCCGTTGGTGGCCGAGGTCGATCTCGCCCTCGAACTTTACGGACCCGAAGCGGCCGGGGGCCGCGGGGGTTTGCGCTCCGCGCTTCAGCGTTCCCGGGTCCGCTTCTTCGGCGACTCGGAACGCGGGCCGCAGCCGTTCACTTTTGAGGAGATGCGGGCGATATTTCTTAGCCAGGGCGGCTTTTTCGACCGCTTGAAGCCTGCGACCGAAGAGCAGCGAGCGCTCCTGGCCACGGCGAAGGATCAGGTGAGAAAGCTCGCCGAGACGCAGATGCTGATGGCGCGCCAGCTCGCCAACCCGTTCCCGCCGCACGTTCTGACCGTGGTGGTCTGCTGGGCCTCGGCCCTGTTCCTGGGCAACGGCCTCGTCGCGGCGCCCAACGCGGTGAGCGTGCTGGCGCATTTCGCCGGCGCGGTCTCGATCGGGATCGCGATCTTTCTCATCCTCGAGCTGAGCCACCCCTACACGGGCTTAATCCGGCTTTCGCCCGGCGGGATCGACCGGGTGCTCGAGGTTCTGGGCAAGGCGGACGGAAGAGAGACGCCCGCGAACTAGGGTGCTAATACTCCTGCCCTTCGATCCCCCATATCTCGCTTAAGCTGATGGCGAACGCGAGAGCGGACCGCGCTTCCATAGGACGCGAGAGGCAGTCGATCCAGAGTTTCCAATGGAGACGGAATTCGGTACGCCGATCAGACCGTTCGGGCTTTTCAGACTGTAGAAACCTCAGGCTATCTATCTGCCTCGGCCGCCGGTTCTTGGACCGCTTTGAACGACCGGCCAGCATCCTCTGTCCAAACAGTTCCGCCGTTCATTGCGCCAGATTCGCGAATTCTTGCAAAACGCGGAGGTAGAGCTGTCGCTTGAACGGCACGATGAGTTCAATCAAGCGATCCGTGGTCACCCACTGCCATTGTGAAAACTCGGGGTTGTCTGTTGCGATATCAATGTCTGAATCTTGGCCCCGGAAGAGCATTAGAAACCACTTTTGCTGCTGACCCCGCCAGCGGCCATGACGTGAACTGTCGACGAATTCGACCGGCAAGTCATAGCGGAACCATGTTTTGGTCTCCGCTATGATCTCGGCCTTGGACGTACCTAATTCTTCCTGCAGCTCTCGAAACGCCGCTTCGCGCGGCGTTTCCCCTTCCTCGACCCCGCCCTGGGCATCTGCCAAGCTTCTTCATTCACGTCGATTCGTTGGCCGACAAAGATGTTGCCCCGGTTGTTGAGCAGCATGATGCCGACACCGACGCGGTAGCCGTCATCGGATCGGGTTGACGTGTCACCGCCGGCGTCCTGTGCCAAGCGCGGGACATCGCGCCAATTCCCTATGCTTGCAGCCGTTAGCTCAAGAAGAGTGCGAAGCTTACGCTCGTCGACATTGTCAGCCCGCATGATCAGGTGAACAATGGGTTCCCCAAAAAGGTCCTGAAGTCGCGGTTCGGTGTGCTTGGAGAAGCTCTTGCTCATGGGGTTCAGCTCCAGTTGCGGCACCTACTAGCGGCATCAATTCGGCGGGTGTCTCCGCCATCAATTCGAGAAGGAGATACTGTCCGGAGTATAAGAATCCGATCCGAGAAGGAGGCGCAATAAACGACACCGAAATGTCGGTTTCGCGCGCTCCTTCTCGTTCAGCCGGCCATGTCCGAAGGACTTTAGGACTGCTTCCGCAGTCGGACGCACCTCATCTTCCGAAAGAGCGCGAATCAGCAATGGAATCGACCCCGGTCGTTCGAATTCGCCGAGCCCAGCGAGCACGCCGCTCAGGACGTGACGCTTCGTCACATCAAGGAGCAAATTATAGACCCAGTCTTCCTGCAAACGCGCGATCAAACGGGCTGCGGCGCTTATCACGACCTCTTCCCCGAGCCGCTCGACCGGATCTTCGATCTCGCGGTCGAGCCGCAGGAATTCCCCCAACGTATCGAACGACTTCAGCGCCGCCAGCGCCTCGACAGCGCGACGGCGCGCCACATGGAGGCCGCTTGGCTCCCTCTTGAACAGAAGCGCTCGTAGCTCCGGGACAGCCTCGATGCCGAATCTCACCACCTCAGAAAGGGCTCGGTCGCCATTATGAAGTGACGTCAGACGCGCAATCGCGCGCAACACGTCGGTCTGCGGGCGCGACCCGCCGACGGCTTCGCTACCAGATGAGAATTGCATAGCGACTCCCACTGTACTAGCAGGAGTCATTGGCCTCGAAGGCGCTTACGGCGAACCCCACGGCCATTCGTTGCGATGAGAGCGTTATACCACAAAACGACGGCCTGCCCGCAAGATGGGGCAACTCGAGTTTTGAGCGAAATCTTCATGCGGCGCCACTTGACAAGATGCGTCGGTGAGCCCAACCTCGGGAAAGGTGATGGAGTTCGCCATTTAATCGCCGTCGCGGCTGATGACTCCTGTCGGGCCAGTTTGGCAGACGGAGAGTTGCGCCTTGACCGTGCGGGATGTCCTCCTTCAGGTCGCTCAAGTCCTTGCGACGCTGTTGCTTGCCCCCCTACTGCAGGGGGTCATCCTGCAGTTCGAGGAGCGGGTGCAGCGAGGCCAAGGGCCCGGAATCTTTCAGCCGTACCGCGATCTCTGGAAGCTCTTCCACAAGCAGATTGTCGCCCCGGAAACAGCGTCGTGGCTCTATTGGGCGGCGCCGATCGTGGCCTTCACCACGACGCTCACAGTTCCGATTCTCATTCCCGTTCTGACCAACTATCCGCTGCCGCTCTCGGACATGGGGGACATTCTTGGCGGCGGGCTGATCCTGACGCTTGGTTCGTTCATGATCACGTTGGCCGGCCTCGACACCCGCAGCGCCTACGGCGGCATTGGATCGAGCCGCGCCGTCATGGTCACGATTCTGGCGGAGCCGACGCTGATCCTCGTCTTCGTCGGAATTACGCTTCTGGCGAAAGCGATGCTGCCGTTCGTCGTCAACCATTTGCTTGTCGCCGAGCCGTCAATTTATTGGGGACCGACGCATCTCTTCCTGGTGGCGGCGTTCTTTGTCCTTCTTCTGGCGGAGACCGATCGGCTGCCGATCCATTCCAGCACGCATATCGAGATTTACATGATCGATGAGGCCCGAATCCTCGAATATTCGGGGCCGATGCTTGCGATTCTGAAATGGGCATCGATGATGAAGCAATTCATCCTCTACACGATCTTCTGCAACGTCCTGCTGTTCCCCTGGGGCCTGTCTTACGAGGGAACGGCCCTTGGAATCGTTGGATCGATCACCGCGCTTCTGCTTAAGTTTCTCGCGGTCGCTTGCGTCGTCGTCATTGTCGAGACGGTCCAGTCCCGGCTCCGATTCTATCGGTATCAGGAGCCGCTTGCCGCCTCGTTTCTGCTCGCGGTCCTTGCGATCGTGAGCACGCAGCTGACGTGATCCTATGTTGGCCGCACATCTCGCCCCTCTTCCCGCTTCGCTGTTCGGCCTGGTTGCGATCGGCAGCCTTCTTCTCTCGTTCGTAATGCTCGGATCGCGATGGCTGCGGCACTATCTGTTCGCCTTCGCTGCGCAATCGTGGCTCATCGCAATACTGTCGGCCGCCGTCGGATTCTATGGGAACTACCCCGAGCTTTACATCGTCGCCATCCTGACGGCGGCTTTCCGCGGGATGCTGCTTCCCTACCTGATCTTCCGAATCATCCGCCGGCTCGAGATCAGTCGCGAAGTTCACGTGATCCTGCAGGCGAGCTCGAGCCTGGTCATTGGCGCCTTCGCCGTCATCTTTGCCCTTGCGGTCTCCTATCGCATTGGAGCGGCGCTCGATCTCGTCGGCACGATCGCGGTGCTAGCGCTGACAGTCATGCTTTCGATGAAACTGATTGGCTTCCTGATGCTCTCGGTCCGGCATGAGGCGATCAGTCAGATCCTCGGCCTGCTCGTGCTGGAGAATGGCGTCTTCCTCGGCGCGCAGATTCTCGTGCCGGGCATGCCGCTATTGATCGAAATCGTTATCCTGTTTGATCTCTTGATCGTCGTCGCTTGCTTCGGCGTCCTGGTGCGATACCTGCTGACCCATGTCGGAACGACGAGTTCGCTCCAACTCAAACGCCTGGTGGGCTGATGTCCGCGATCGCGCCGCTCACCCTTGCGATGACGCTCGCGCCCGCCGCTGGGATTGTCCTCATCGCGCTGATCAATCGCCCTCGGGCCGCGGAGACTATCAACCTCGTCGCGAGCGCCATCTCGCTTCTCTCGATCCTCTGCATAGTGACTCTCGCACCGAGCGGAAGATTCTTATTCTGGGGCGGGTACGTGGTCGTCGACGGCCTCGGCACCTGGACAATTCTCTGTGCCGCCATCGTCTACTTTCTCGCCTCGATCTATGCGATCGGCCACATGCGCCTCCTTGGCGAGACAGATCGTCTCCCCAATTTCTACGCGCTGTTCGCGGGATTCGCTCTCACCACTTTGATCGGCCCTCTAATGAATAACGCTGGCCTTTACTGGATCGCGATCGAACTGACGACGCTGGTCAGCACTTTCCTTGTCGCCTTTGAGCGCGAGGCTTCGAGCATCGAAGCCGCCTGGAAATACATCATCGTCGTCTCGGCCGGGATCAGCCTGGCGCTGCTCGGGACGATCCTGTTCTACTGGAGCGGAACATTCGTTCTCGGCCCCACCTACGACATGACTTGGGACGCGCTGCGGCAGGCTGCGCCGCATCTCAACCCCGCGCTGGTCACCCTGTCGTTCCTCCTGGTTCTTATCGGCTTTGGAACCAAGGCCGGTCTCGCGCCGATGCACACCTGGCTGCCGGACGCCCATAGCGAAGGCCCCGCTCCCGTCTCGGCCCTGCTGTCGGGAGCTCTCCTCAATACTGCGATGGTCGGCATCGTACGTTATCTGGCCGTTGCGGACGCCGCGGGAATCGCCGCGATGGCGCGCGGAACGCTCCTCGCGCTCGGCGGGTTCTCGCTTTTCGTCGCCGCTCTCTTCATTGTCCGCCAGACTGGCATCAAACGGTTGATGGCCTATTCCAGCGTCGAACATATGGGCGTGATTGCGCTTGGGTTTGGGTTCGGCGGTCCCTTCGGGGTCGCCGGGGCGCTCTATCACATGCTAAACCACTCGCTGAACAAATCGGCGATGTTCTTCGGCGCCGGCAGCATGATGCGCGCATACGGAACCAAGCGAATCCGCAGCATTCGCTCGGTTATCCTGCACTATCCGGTGGTGGGGGGTTTGTGGCTGGCCGGAGCGGTCGCCATCACCGGGGCTCCCCCTTTCGCACTGTTCCTGAGCGAATTGACGATCATCCGAGCGGGTCTTGTCAGGTCCGAGCATTTCCTGGTCGGGCTCATCGCCGTCCTTCTCGTTGTCATCTTTGTTGGATTCCTGAATCATTTCAGGAAAATGTACTTCGAAGACGGCCGCAGCGAGCGAAAGGCCATGCCACCGGTCAGTCTGTGGTGCGTCGCCCCGATGTGGCTCGCGATCACGCCGCTGTTCATCATGGGCCTGTGGTGGCCGCAAGCCCTGTGGGAGCATTTCCTCGCCATTGCCGGGTCGCTGGCGACGTCCACGCCGGCGGGGACAGCGCCATGAACGGCGCCCGGATGAAATCGGTCACCGCGGAGACCCTCGCGAGCGAAGCTCAGAAGCTCCGGGATGCCCGCGGGCGCATCCGGTTTGCCTATGCTTGGTCGCCGAACAGGGACGAGGTCGAAGTACGCTACCTCGCGGCTTGGCCGAATCAGCGAGATTTCGAAATGTGGACGATGAGAGTGGCGCACAATGTGCCTAGTCTCGCGCGAATCTGGCCCGCGCTTGGCTGGTATGAGCGGGAGATGATGGACCTCAACGGCGTTCACTTCGCTGATCATCCGGAGCCCTACCCGCTGGTGCTTCGCCCTGCGAGCTCTACCCAGCTCAACGGACACGATATCGCCGGCTCCGTGCCGTCGACCGGCAGGTCCCACCTCCCGATGATCGACGCAACGGACGTTCAGCAACTTCCCTTCGGGCCCATTCGCGCCGACGTGCTGGAATCGGCGGAGTTCACGTTCTTCTATGTCGGCGAGCACATCATCCACTACCAGCCGAGTCTCTTCTTCAAACACCGCGGCATGGAAAAGCGCTTCGAAGGATGCCGGGCTGATCAGGCGGTCGTCATCGCCGAACGCGTCTCAGGAGTCGGGACTGTCGTCCACGCGCTCGCCTTTTGTGAGGCCGTCGAACGCGCGGCAAACTGCGTGGCTCCTGTTCGCGCCAGGGCTTTGCGGGTTTTGCTCGCCGAGCTCGAACGGCTCTACAATCATCTCCACTACCTTGGACATCTGTGCCACACCACGACGCTGAAGGTCGGAGAGGCGCAAGGCAAGCTTCTCGAGGAGAAGGCCAAGCAGATCAACGCCCGGGTGACCGGAAGCCGCTTCCTTCGCAGCCTCCTCGTCCCCGGGGGATTACGACGGGACCTCGCGCCGGGCACATGGCTCAGCGAGGCGCTCGAGGCGCTTCGGGTCGAATTTGTCGCCTATGTCGAGCGGCTCGAGGCCTCGGAAAGCCATCTCGATCGCCTCATTACGACAGGCCCGCTTTCGCGTCGCGTCGCATTCGACGAGGGCGCGACCGGACCGGTCGAACGCGCCTCCGGCATCGACCGCGATCTGCGGCGCGAACATCCCTATGCGCACTACGCGGAACTCCCTCTCACAGTGCCGACATTTGACGAAGGAGACGCTTATGCGCGCGAGCGAGTGCGGATTGCCGAAGTCGAAGCAGCCTTCGTCCTCTGCCAGCGCGTCCTGCTCCTCCTCGAACCGGGCGACATTCGGGCCGAGTGTGTTCCGCCGCCCTTGTCAGAGGGTTTGGGGTGGGCTGAGAGCCCGCGCGGCGCGCTGTTCTACGCGGTCCATGTCGGGGCCGACGGGAGGCTTGCGCGAGTCAAAATCAAGTCGCCGTCATTTTCCAATTGGAAGGTCTTCCCCTTCACGGTGCACGATTCGAACATGATGGATTACGCAATCAACGAAGCAAGCTTCGGCCTCACCGTAGCCGGCTGC
Source organism: Roseiarcus sp. (assembly GCA_049584355.1). Taxonomy (GTDB): domain Bacteria; phylum Pseudomonadota; class Alphaproteobacteria; order Rhizobiales; family Beijerinckiaceae; genus Roseiarcus. The sequence goes on from JBAUXQ010000184.1 coordinate 29,400, forward strand.
GATCGTTAGGAGGCATCATTGGCCTTATGGACCCTGTTTGGGCTGACGAGCGGGAAAGCGACGACGCCGTGGCCGGCGGGCGACGGATCGGACGGCCAGGACGGCGTCCTCGGCATGCCGCGCTACCACCCCGAGGCATGCCGCGAGGGGTGCGAGGAGTGCGCGGCGGTATGTCCGACGCAGGCAATCGAAGCTCGGGACAAGGGCCTCTTCGTTGATTATGGACGATGCGTCGTGTGCCAGCTTTGCACCGAAGCCTGCCCGACGGGCGCGATGAGGCCTTCCAACGATTGGGCGTTCGGCGCGCGTGACCGGGCTGACCTTATCTGGTCAAATAATGGGTCGCGATCGGGTGCTGCGCGGCCATCCCGGCAAAGCGCGTTTCACCGCAGCCTCCACATCCGCCACGTCGACGCCGGCTCCTGCAACGGCTGCGAATCCGAGCTGCAGGGCCTCAATAACCCGTTCTATAATCTCCATCGCTTTGGAATCTTCTTCACTCCATCGCCGCGGTTCGCCGATCTGCTGCTCGTTACAGGACCGGTGACGCACGCCATGCTCGAGCCCCTGAAGACGGCCTACGAGGCCATGCCCGAGCCGAGATGGGTCATGGCTGTCGGCACATGCGCTGTCTCGGGCGGGATTCCAGGCGGCGGCTATGCTTGCGGCACAGGCCTCGAGGGAGTTCTTCCGGTCGACCTCTACCTTCCAGGATGTCCGCCGAATCCGGCGGCGATGATCGAAGCTCTTCTGATGTTCCTCGATCGCGCTCCGCAAAGAGTGAGAGGAGGACAAGTGGTTGGTTGATCAGCTCCTCCTTCTATCGGCCCTGCTTTGGGCGATCGCCGCGATCTTTGGGTTGTGCCAGTGGGTCGCCCCTGGCCGGGTGCTGCTGGTGGTCGGGATTCTCAGCGGCATCGTCGCGGCGGCTCTTGGACTCCCCGAACCGACACAAACCATCGTGCTTCCTATTCGACTTGCGGGCGAGATAGTCACATTTCGGCTAGAGCCTGATGCGGTCTGGCTGATGGGTTTCGGATTGGCGCCGGCGGCGTTGGCGTGCGCGCTCGCCTCGCCGTCGAAGCTCGGGAGGGGAGGGTGGCTGTTCGGCGCGGCGCTGAGTTTGATCGGCGCGCTCGGGGTTTTCGGTCTTCAGAACGGCGCGGCCTTGCTGGTCGCGTGGGAGACGATGAGCTTAGGCGGCGCCGTCATGATCCTGTCGGAGCGAGTTGAAGCGTCGCGCGGACGAACAGTTCTGTTCATGCTTGCGCTTCTCGAGGTCGGCTCGGTCGCGATCCTCCTCGCCGTCGCAATCCTTGGACTTGGGGCCTCGTCGCTCGACTTCGGGCAATTTGCGGCGCGCGCTCCCGCCCTGAGCGCCTCCGCAGGGGTCGGCGTCGGCCTCCTTCTTCTCGCTGGGTTCGGCGCCAAACTGGGCCTGCTGCCGTTCTACGAATGGTTCCCCGGCGCCTATGGCTCGGGGAGCGGCGCTTCCGGGGCGATCCTCTCGGGGGTGGTCTTGAACGCCGCCTTCTTCGGGCTGTCGCGGGGGCTGATGGACTGGCTTCCCGCCGCGCCCGACAACGCGTTCCCGCTGCTCTCGGTCATCGTCATTGTGATCGCCACGATCAGCGCCATCCTGACCATCCTCTATGCATTCCAGCAGGACGACTGGCGGCAGCTCTTGAGTTTCTCATCGGCCGAGAATGCATCGATCGCAGTCGTGGTGCTTGGCGCAGCGATGCTCTTCCGCAGCTATGGGCTTCAGGAGCTGGCAGGACTGGCGTGGACAGTGGCGCTGCTCCATCTCGCCGGACATGCGCTGGCGAAAGGGACGCTATTCCTGACCGCGGATGGAATACGGCGTTCTACCGGGACCTACGCCATCACGTCGGGCGGCGCGGGAAGTCACTGGGTCTTCGGCGTTGGGTCGCTGATCGCAGCCATGAGCCTCGCCGCGATGCCGCCCACGGCCGGCTTCGTCAGCGAATGGTTCGTCTTTCAGTCGGTGTTTCAGGGTTTCCATCTCCCGAACCTCGGCGGCAGGCTGGTTCTTGCGCTCACCGGCGCAGGCTTGGCGCTGACCGTCGCCGTCGCGTTCGCTACCTTCGTAAAGGTAGTCGGCATTAGCGTCCTTGGTCGCCAGAGAACTAACGCGTCCCGAATCTCGCGGTCCTATTCCGCTTCGGTGGGATTCCTTGGCTTTGCCGTTCTTGCTCTCGGCGCCGGCATGCCTTTCTGGCTTTCTGCGCTCGACGTCGCGACGGAAGCCCATTTCGGCTCAGCGGTGTCACGCGAGATGCACAGCGGGCTCTTGCTGGTCCCGCTCACTGCGAAGTTCGCCTTCATATCCCCCTCGCTTCTCGTCGTCGTGATGCCGCTTCTGGCGCTCATCCCCCTCGGGCTCATTCTCGCAAGCCGCCGTCTTCCCGTCCGTCGAACTCGCGTCTGGTACGGAGGCCTAGAGGCGGATCCCGCGCGCGCCTCGACAACGGCGCTGACATTCTCCAACGCAATGCGCACCTTCTACAGCTTCGTCTATCGTCCGACCGCGGACACCGAACGCGACGCCGACGCTGGCGGTTATTTCGTCAAGAAACTTGTGTTCGAACATGACGTCGCTCCGATCTTCGGGCCGCTTCTGTTTCAACCCGCGGAGCGGATCGTGAGCAACGTCGCGAGCAGACTGAGGCTCCTGCAATCGGGGTACTTGAATGTTTACATCGGCCTGATCGGGCTCCTTCTCGTGCTCATTCTCGGACTCACACTGGTGTAACTGACATTAGACGAGGCGTCGCAATGTGGACCTATGTCGCCATCGCAATCGGTGGCACGCTTGGGTGCTGGGCCCGCTTCACGCAAACCAACTTGGTGCAGGCCGTCTACGGTCGCGACTTTCCATTCGCGACGATGAGCATCAACGTGATCGGAAGTTTCCTCATGGGCTTCCTGTTCATCGAAACGTTGGAACGCCTCACGCTCTCGCCGGCTCTGCGCACCGGTCTTCTGCCCGGAGTTCTCGGCGGCTACACCACATTTTTTCGACTTTCGAGATGGAAACTCTCCTCCTTGCCGAAAACGGAGAGCTCGTGAAGGCGGCGCTGTACGCGGTTCTTTCGGTAGGCCTCGGATTCGCAGCTGCATTCGGAGGCGCCTATATCGCTCGAAATTTGTAAGCTGGAATAAGCATGGACAATGAAATCCTTGTTACTCGCATCTACCTGAGCGAAGCAGACCAGGGTCGGCGCAAGACGTTGATGCAGGAGATCCTCACCCTCCTGCAGGACAAGCACGCCGTTCAGGGGGTCATCGTATTCAGAGGCATCGCCGGGTTCGGCGCTAGCGGCGAAACCCGGGCGGACGACATTCTTCGTCTCAATGTCGATCTGCCGCTCGTGATCGAGTTCTTCGATGAGCCGCGGGTCGCCGAGGCGGCGATCCGTTTGCTCGACGGCATGGTTCCCGGAGGACACATCGTGTCTTGGCCGGCCAAGCGCTACGGCACAACGGCGTTGCCCTTGAAACGGCGCTGAGATCGGCGCCGTCCTGCAGAGGAAGGCGATGCGCAAGAACGGAAACACTCCCGCGAGCCATTCTAGGCAAACTGTTCCGCGCCTCGCCCTCAGCCATGGCCAAACCTTGCGGCTGCTCTCCGAGCTCGGTTTCCGTGAGGGCGTCAGCGAGTCGACGTTCAATCACTACCTCAAGTCGCTCCGAAAACTCGGCGTCCCGTTCGAGTATGGCAAGGACAAATCACAGCCCCGTCGCTATGTGACTTACAGCTTCGAGGAGTTAATGGAGCTTTCCATTGCGCTGTTGCTCCGTGTGTACTGGACTATCCCAGATAAAATTGTCACGGGGCTTCGAGAGTGGCGAAATGAACTTCGTCGGATCTACCGCGAGGCATATTTCGAACTGACAATTCATAAGTACCCTCCAGCGAAGATCATTGCCCCAAACGGGTCGCGGGCGACAATCAATGGGCTCTATTTAGATTTGAATATCCGGTACTCGGCTGGGCAGATGATCGAATTCGGGCCACCAAGGGCTATCTCCCCATTTGAGGCTGCAAGCCGGTATGCGAGCACTCTGACGCCCGCGCGGTCCTACCTGCCTCTCAACGTCTCCATCGTCGCCGGAATGATCGCCGCGCGGGCCCCCGACGTTCCTTCAGTTCCACGAGGAGCAGCCGCACATTCGAGCCGGCGGCGGACCTCGGAGAGATGGAAGTCCTAATCCAAACGCTCGATCCCTAGACATCCAGTTCGATGACATGGAGACCCGCATCCGCCGCCTTGATCGCAGTGCAGTCAGCGGCCGGCTGCGCTGCTCGGCAACCACGGGGGGGGGAAGGGCAGCGTGGCCATCCCCCTCGTGAGCCTTTCGACGCGCCTGGCGACGCCAGGGGAGCAGTTGCTGCGGACGCAGGCCATAACGGCGCGCGACCTGGCCAACTGGCGCGCCGTAGCTCTCCCCGACGATCGCCGCCTTCTGCGCGGCTGTCCAGGCGCGCCCCGTCCCGCGCCCGTGAGGATCTCAAGACGCCGCGCCGGGCCGCCGGTGTTGGACATATCACTACGCTCAGAAATCGACAGGTGTCGGAGCCTCCATACGCCCCCACTATCGCCCCGCCGCCAACGCGGAAGAAGATGGAGCCGGCACAATGCTTACGCTCGAGATGCTCGACGAGATGCTTCGCAACAATCTCCGCATGAGCCAAGCCGTTGTGTGGGTTGTTTCGGTGGACAAGTTCGATTCTTGCTTATGCCGCTACTTCCGGTTCGGCGTACACCGCCGCTACAGGCGTCGCCGGGGACTGCCCGCACTCAGCCTCAATCCCGCCCCCTGTTAATCAGAGTCCGATACCCCGCTTGCGCCCGAAATTCCAATCGACGTTCCCGGCGGGAGCCATCACACCGGTGACCTGGCGGCCAAGTTGCTGCTCTAGCGCGGGCCGCCAAGGCACCAGCTGAAACCCCATCCCATCGTCGATCATGGCGAACCGGCCGGAGGCGAGCGTAACGCGCTGGCGATAGACGCCCGAGACATGCTCGGCCTTCGGCGGGTGGGCGATGGGCAAGCCGGGTCTCTGCTGACAGTCGGGCGGCGGCTTCATCGAGCTCATGCCGACGCAGCGTGGTGAGGAGATCGCGAGCAAAGATGAGAGGATCGCCTTAATCGAAATGACGAAGATACTCCTCATAACTGGCCCCGCTGGGGTCGGAAAGTCCGCCTTGATCTGGGAGGTAAGCGCACAACTTACCGCTGCCGGCCTTCGCCATGCGGCAATCGAAACGGACGAACTTGATCGTATATTTCCACTACCGTCCGCCTCTGAACTGGACGACTTGAGAGAGGGAATGACCGATATCAGCGAGACCAACCTCGCCTCGCTATGGGGAAACTATCGAGCCTTGGGCTGTGATCGCCTAATATTGTCAGGCGTTATGGTGCTGCTTGACGAAGCTCGGAAGTGGATCAGCAGAGCGATCCCGAACGCGGAATTCACCATAATTCGGTTGCTCGCTTCCAATGAAACTCTGCTGAGCAGACTCGAAAGGCGCGAAATTGGCCCGGGCATGGAGGATCAAGTGCGCCGGACGCTGAGGCAAGCAGACCAGATTGCGACCGTTGGCAGCACAGGCGCCATGGAATTAAAGACCGATGGCAAAACGCCGCAGGAAATAGCGTCGGAACTGCTGCACCAGATTGGGTGGCTCACCAATCACCAATGATCCTGAGTCGTCGCCGTCCTCCGGCCGTCGGACTTTGGCCTGCAAGAGCGCCCCGCCCATAAGATCGACGCCGTTTATCCAGTTGACCCGGCTCAGCCCTATCGCGCCCCCGCCATCGGCGCGGCCCCGGCGCGCAAGTAGTAGCGGCGCCACAGCCCGGCCAGCCATTTGCCGAAATTGTCCAGATAGATGAAAACCACAGGGGTCGTGTACAGCGTCAGCGCCTGACTGACGATGAGTCCGCCGACGATGGTGATCCCGAGCGGATGCCTGAGCTCTGAGCCTTCGCCGGTTCCGAACGCCAGCGGCAGCGCGCCGAACAGCGCCGCGAAGGTGGTCATCATGATCGGACGAAAGCGCAGGAGGCAAGCCTCCTCGATCGCATCGCGCGTGTTGCGCCCGGCCCGCTCGGCCTCGAGCGCAAAGTCGACCATCATGATCGCGTTCTTCTTGACGATGCCGATCAGCAACAAAACCCCGATCGCGGCGATGATCGTGAACTGGACGTCGAACAGCCACAGCGCCAGCGCCGCCCCGACACTGGCGGAGAACAGGGTCGAGAGGATCGTGATGGGATGGATCAGGCTCTCGTAGAGAATCCCGAGCACAAGATAGATCGTGACGATCGCGGCGCCGAACAGAAGCGGCATGCTCGACTGCGACTGCTGATAGGTCGCAGCGGTGCCGGCGAAGGCGCCGCGGACGGTCGAGGGCATGCCGATGCGCTCGATCGCGTTGTCGATTTCGGTCTTGGCCTCGCTGAGCGAGCGGCCCTCGGCAAGGTTGAACGAGATCGTGGTCGCCGCGAACGGTCCCTGGTGATTGACGCTGAGCGGCGTATGGCCCGGGGCAAAACGAGCGACGGCCGAGAGCGGGACCATCGTTTCGAGCGAGGTCGTTACCGCCGCGCCAGTCGAAGCGGACGAGTGACCGCTCGCCGCCAAGGCGTTGGTGGCGAGGTTGCGCGCCGAATCGGCGGCGATCGACGCCGCCGTGCTCGCCGTCCCGGTCGAGGAGGCGTAATCGCCCGCGGGGAGTCCGGTCTGCTGAACGCCGGTCGGATTGGCGCCTGACGTCGAAACGTAAATCTGCTCGAGGGTGCGCGGGTCCTGCCAATAGCGCGGCGCGACCTCCATCACGACATGGTACTGGTTGAGCGGGTTGTAGATCGTCGACACCTGGCGCTGACCGAATGCGTCGTAGAGCGTGTTGTCGATCGAGCTCAGCGTCAGACCGAGGCGCATCGCGGTGTCGCGATCGATCGTAACGTTGGTCTGCAGACCGCCCATCTGCTGATCCGAATTGACGTCCTTGACAATTTCGCTGGCCATCAGCGCCTGGGTCAGCTTCGGCGCCCACGTGTAGAGCTCCGCCGTGTCGTCGGAGAGGAGCGTATATTGATAGGTCGCGTTGCTCTGTCGGCCGCCGGTTCTCAGGTCGGAGACGGCGACCATGAAAAGCCGCGCGCCCGCGACTTGCGCCAGCTTGGGGCGCAGCCGGGTCACGACCTCGTCGGCGGTGACCTTGCGCTCGGAAAACGGCTTCAGCGACGAGTAGAGAAAGCCGGTGTTGGTCGATCGCCCTCCGGTGAAGCCGACGACGCTTTCGACTGCGGGGTCCTCCTGGACGATGTCCTGCAACTGGGTGAACTTCTCCTTCATCGCCTGGAAGGAGATGCTTTGGTCGGCCTGGATCGCGCCGATGATGAGGCCCGTGTCCTGCACCGGAAACAAGCCATAGGCGATATGATAGCGGAACATGTAATAATTGAGCCCGACCGTGGCTAACAGCGACAGGGCCACGGTCCCGGGATGACGAAGCGCGATGCGCAACGTCCGCCGGTAGAAAGCGAGCATGCCGTCAAACACGCGCTCCGTCGCCTGATAGACGCGTCCGTGCCCGACTGGGCCGCTCGGCAGGATGAGGGCGCACATCATCGGCGTCGTCGTCAGCGACACCATCATCGAGATGATCACCGCGACCGACAGGGTCAGTGCGAATTCGGTGAACAGGCGCCCGACGATGCCGCCGAAGAACAAGAGCGGCGCGAACACCGCGATCAGCGACAGGCTGATCGAGATGACGGTGAAGCCGACTTCGCCCGCGCCGCGGATCGCCGCCTCGACGCGCGGCATGCCCTGTTCGAGATAGCGCGAGATGTTCTCGAGCACGACGATGGCGTCGTCGACGACGAAGCCGGTCGAAATCGTCAGCGCCATCAGCGACAGGTTGTCGAGGCTGAAGCCGAGCAGATACATGACGCCGAACGAGCCGATGATCGAGGTCGGCACGGCGACGCTCGGGATCGCCGCCGCCCGCACGCTGCGCAGGAACGCGAACACGACCAGAATCACCAGAACGACGGCGATGACCAGCGTCTTTTCGGTGTCGTGCAGCGACTGCCTGATGGTCTTCGAGCGGTCGACGGCCACCGTCAGGTCGACATCGCCCGGCAGCGACGCGATCAGGCGCGGCAGCTCGGCCCGGACTCCGTCGACGGCCTGGATGATGTTTGCGCCCGGCTGGCGCGACAGGATCACCGCGACGCCAGGCTTGCCGTTGACCAGACCGGCGTTTCGCAGGTCCTCGACCGAATCGAGGACCTCGGCGACGTCGCCAAGCCTGACCGGCGCGCCGTTTCGGTAGGCGATCACCAGATCGCGATATTGATCGGCGTGCGACGCCTGGTCGTTGGCATAGACCTGATAGTGGAAGTCGTCGTCTTCGATTGCGCCCTTCGGGCTGTTGGCGTTGGCGGAGGCGAGCGCCGCGCGGATGTCCTCGAGACCGATGCCGTAATGGAAGATCGCGCCGGGGTTGATCTCGACCCGAACTGCCGGCAAGGCGGCGCCGGAAATGTCGACCTCGCCGATGCCCGGAAGCTGCGACAGCCGCTGCTGGAGGATGTTGGAGGCGAGATCGTAGAGCTGTCCCGCCGTGTGGGTCGTCGACGACATGGCGATGACCATGATCGGCGCGTCGGCCGGATTGACCTTATGATAGGTCGGATTCTGACGGAGGCTGGTCGGCAGGTCGACGCGTGCGGCGACGATCGCCGCCTGAACGTCGCGCGCTGCGCCGTCGATGTCTCGGTCGAGGCCGAACTGAAGGGTGATGCGGGTCGAGCCGAGCGTGCTCTGCGACGACATTTCGTTAACGTCGGCGATCTGGCCCAAATGCCGCTCGAGCGGGGCCGCGACCGAGGTCGCCATTGTGTCCGGGCTGGCGCCCGGCATGTTCGCCTGGACCGAGATCACCGGAAAGTCGACTTGCGGCAGCGGCGAAACCGGGAGTTGCGAATAGCCGAGCAGTCCGGCGAAAACGACGCCGATCGTGAGCAGGATCGTCGCCACCGGCCGGCGAATGAAGATCTCGGAAAAACGGTTGTTCACGGCGCTTCCGTCGCCAGCGCCGAACCGGCGGCGCCCATGCCGAAGCGCTCGCCGAGCCGCTCGAAGAAGAGATAGATGACCGGCGTGGTATAGAGGGTCAGCACCTGGCTGAAGGCGAGGCCGCCGACGATCGCCAGACCCAGCGGACGGCGAAGCTCGGAGCCGACGCCCGTCCCGAGCATCAACGGCAGCGCGCCGAAAATCGCCGCAACCGTCGTCATCAGGATCGGCCTCAGGCGCAACAGACAGGCCTGATAAATCGCCTCGCGCGCCGGCAGCCCCTGGTGGCGCTGAGCCTCGAGCGCGAAGTCGATCATCATGATCGCGTTCTTCTTGACGATGCCGATCAGGAGCACGATGCCGATGACGCCAATGATGTCGAGCCCGGCTCCGGCGGCGTTCAACGTCAACAGCGCGCCAATGCCGGCCGACGGCAGGGTGGTCAGGATCGTGATCGGGTGGATGAAGCTCTCATAGAGCACGCCGAGCACGATATACATGGCGGCGATCGCCGCAGCGAGCAGGAAGACCTCGTTCGACAGCGCCGACTGGAACGCCTGCGCCGCGCCCTGGAAACTGACGGCGAAGCTCGGCGGCAGATCGATCTCGGCCAGCGCCGCGCCGATCGCGTCGACCGCCTCGCCGAGCGAAGCGCCGGGCGCGAGGTTGAACGAGATCGTCGTCACCGGGAACTGCTTGAGATGCGAGATCTGAAGCGGCGCGGTCTTGACGGTAAAATTGGCGACCGAGTCGAGCGGGGTCTGGCCAGTCGTGGACGCGGCCGAAGGCAGGTAGAGCGAATCGAGCGATTTCACCGACCGCGCCATGTTCGGATCGACGTCGAGGATCACCCGGTATTGGTTGCTCTGGGTGAAGATGGTGGTGATGATGCGCTGGCCGTAGGCGTCGTAGAGCGCATTGTCGACGATCGCCGGCGTGATGCCGAACCGGGCGGCGTTGGCGCGGTCGAGATCGACCATCACCGAGCGGCCGTCCGGCTGCAGATCGCTGGCGACATCGACGATCGACTTGACCTGGCCGAGACGGGCGAGCACTTTCGGCGTCCAGGTCTGCAGCGTCGCCAGATCCTGGTTCTCGAGCGTGAACTGATACTGGGTCGCGCTGACCGCGGTGTCGATCGAGAGATCCTGAACCGGCTGCATGAACAGCGATATGCCCGGCACGCTCGCAGTCTCCTGCTGCAGCCGGCGAATGATCTCGCTCGCCGACGCCTTGCGCTGGTTGTGCGGCTTCAGGTTGATAAGGAAGCGGCCGGAGTTGAGCGTGACGTTCGAGCCGTCGACGCCGATGAAGGAGGACAGGCTCTCGACGTCCGGATCGGTGAGGATGGCTTTCGCCAGCGCCTGCTGATGGTCGGCCATCTGGTCGAACGAAATCGCCTCCGCCGCCTGGGTCACGCCCTGGATGACGCCGGTGTCCTGAATCGGAAAGAACCCCTTCGGGATCGTCACGTAGAGGTAGCCGGTGAGCAGGAACGTGCCGACCGCGACCAGAAGCATGACGCCCTGATGATTGAGCACGACTCGGAGCGTGGCGGCGTAGAACCGGGTCAGCGCCTGGAAGAACCGCCCGCCGCTCGCTTCGCCGCCGCCGCCATGCGGACGCAGGAGCTTCGCGCACAGCATCGGCACCAGAGTGAGCGACACAATGGCGGAGATGATGATGGTGGCGGCAAGCGTGATCGCAAACTCGTGGAACAGCCTGCCGACGACGTCGCCCATGAAGAGAAGCGGGATGAGGACGGCGATCAGCGACACCGTGAGCGAAATGATGGTGAAGCCGATCTGAGCCGACCCCTTCATCGCTGCGTCGTAGGGGCTGTCGCCGGCCTCGAGAAAGCGGGCGATGTTCTCGATCACCACGATCGCGTCGTCGACCACGAAGCCGGTGGCGATGGTCAGCGCCATCAGCGACAGATTGTCGAGGCTGAAGCCGGCCTGGTACATGATCGCCAGCGCCCCGATCAGCGACAGCGGCACCGACAGGCTGGGGATGATCGTCGCCGGGATGTTGCGCAGGAACAGGAAGATGACCATCACCACAAGGCCGACGGCGAGCGAAAGCTCGAACTCGACGTCCTCGACCGAGGCCCGGATGGTGATCGTGCGATCGGTCAGCGGCGTGACCGTGATCGACGCCGGCAGCGACTGGCTGAGCGAGGGCAATATCTTCTTGATACTGTCGACGACTTGGATGACGTTCGCGCCGGGCTGGCGCTGAATGTTGACGATCAGCGCCGGCGTGGTGTTCATCCACGCCTTGAGGCGGCTGTTCTCCGGCGCGATTTCGACTCTCGCGACGTCGGAAAGCCGGACCGGCGCGTTATTGCGGTAGGCGATGACCGCGTTCGCGTAATCCTTCGGATCGCGGATCTGATCGTTGGCGTTGATGGCCGAGGATTGGGCCGGCCCGTCGAAATTCCCCTTGGGCTCGTTGACGTTGAGGTTGGCGATCGTCGTGCGCAAATCGTCGAGGTTGATGCCGACGCCCGAAAGGGCAAGCGGATTGACATGGATGCGGACGGCGGGGCGCTGGCCGCCGGAAATCGAAACCAGACCGACGCCGGGCAACTGCGACAGTTTCGGCACGAGGCGGGTTTCGAGGATGTCCTCGATGTCGGTCAGCTTCATCGAGTCCGAAGCGACGCCGAGCGTCAGGATCGGCGCGTCGGCCGGATTGACCTTGGCGTAGATCGGCGGCGCCGGCAGGTCGGCGGGCAAGAGGTTGCCGGCGGCGTTGATCGCCGCCTGCACCTCCTGCTCGGCGATGTCGAGACTGATATCGAGCCCGAATCGAAGCGTGATGACCGACGCGCCGGCCGAGCTTTGCGACATCATCTGGCTCAGGCTCGGCATCTGGCCGAATTGCCGCTCGAGCGGCGCGGTCACCGACGAGGTCATCACCTCAGGGCTCGCGCCTGGATAGAAGGTCTGGACCTGGATCGTCGGATAATCGACCTCGGGCAGGGCCGAGAGCGGCAGGAAGCGGAAGGCGACAATGCCGACGAGCAGGGTCGCGATCATCAGGAGACTGGTCGCGACCGGACGATCGATGAAGATGCGGGACGGATTCACCGCCCCGCCCCGAAGCGGCGCATTGTCATTGCGCCGCGCCTCGCGTCGTCGCCCCGCCCGTCGCCGGGTGCTGGGT
>JBAUXQ010000185.1:0-4504 GCA_049584355.1 Roseiarcus sp.
CGGGTCTGCCGCCTCGCCTGGAGCGGCGATCCGCGGGTCAAGCGGCGCACGCAGGCCGGCCTCGCGCTGAGCGTCGATGGAGCGAACTGGGTCCTGCTCAACGCGTCGATCGACCTGCGTCAACAGATCCTGGCGGCGCCGGCGCTCCAGCCGAGGGGCGACGGGCGCCATTCACCGATCGCCGCCGTTGTACTTACCAACGCCGAGGTTGATTCTTCGGCCGGCCTCTTGGCGCTGCGCGAGCGCCAGCCGCTCGCGATCTTCGGCACGCACGCGACGCTCGAGGCGATCGGGGCCAATCGGATGTTCGACGCCGTCGATTGCGCCGTCGTCCCGCGCCGCGCGGTCCGCCTCGGAGAAACCTTTGAGCCCCTGCCTGGACTTAAGATCGAATTGTTCGCGGTTCCCGGCAAGGTTCCGCTGTGGCTCGAGGAGGGGAACGTCAGCCTCGACGACATCGGCGAAAGCACGGTCTGCGTCGCGGCGGAGGCGGGGGGCGCGAGGCTCGTCTATGCGCCCGGCTGCGCCCATGTTACGGAGGACCTCGACGCCCGCGTCGGCAAAACCGACGTGCTATTTTTCGACGGCACGCTGTTCGCCGACGACGAAATGATCGCCGACGGGCTCGGCGACAAGACCGGCCGGCGCATGGGCCACATGCCGGTCGCAGGACCAGGAGGAACGTTGGAGGCGTTCGCCCGCCATGCCCATGTCCGGCGCATCCTGATCCATATCAACAATTCGAACCCGATCCTGATCGAAGGATCGCCCGAAGAAGCAAAGGTCAAAGCGGCCGGCTGGGAGGTTGCGTTCGACGGCATGGAGGTCAGCCCATGAACAAGCACGCCGCCCCGGAGCCGATGGGCCCTGAGGCGCTCGAGGCGGCTCTCCGCGCCATCGGCCCCGAGCGCTATCACGACCTGCATCCGTTCCATGGCCTGCTGCACGACGGCAAGCTCGCCAGGGGTCAGGTGCAGGCTTGGGCCCTCAACCGCTATGTCTATCAGGCGGCGATCCCGATGAAGGACGCGTCCCTGATCGGACGCTGCGAGGATCGCGAGCTGCGACGCGAGTGGCTGCACCGCATCGCCGACCATGACGGCTCGGGCGAGGACAAAGGCGGCATCGAGCGCTGGCTCATCCTCACCGACGGGCTGGGACTCGACCGCGATTACGTGATCTCACAGGAAGGCGCGCTGCCGGCGACCCGGTTCGCGGTCCAGGCCTACGTCCGTTTCGTTCGCGAGCGGCCGCTCATCGAGGCGGTGGCGTCGAGCCTGACCGAACTCTTCGCGCCCTCGCTGCACAAGCGCCGCATCGCCGGGATGCTGGCCAATTACAGCTTCATCGAGGAGAAAGTGGTGGCCTATTTCCGCCGCCGGCTCGATCAGGCGCCGAGGGACGCGGGGTTCGCGCTCGACTACGTCAAACGCAACGCGCGCACGGTCGAAGAGCAGCAGGGCGCGCTCGCCGCCTTGAAGTTCAAGACCGACGTGTTGTGGGCCCAGCTCGACGCGCTGCATCATGCCTATGTGACGGGGGCGATCCCCCCTGGGGCCTTCCGGCCGGATTGAAGCGAGATGGACGACGCATGGAGATCGACGCGCAATCGCGGCCCCGTCTACCCAAGGGGGTCAAGCTCAAGCGCGACGAGGTGCGCGGGCGCTGGACTCTGCTCGCCCCGGAGCGAATCTTCGAGGTCGACGCGACCGCGGCGACAGTCCTCGAGCTCTGCGACGGCGAGCGCGATCTCAAGGCAATCGTCGCCGAGCTTGCGGAGCGCTATAATGCGCCTTTGGCGGTGATCGAAAAGGACGTCGTCGCCATGCTCGCCGACCTCAAGGCCAAAAGGGTCCTCGAAACATGACCGCTCATACCGCGCCCCCGCCTGCGCCGCCGATCGGGCTTCTGGTCGAGCTCACCCATCGCTGTCCGCTCGGCTGTCCCTATTGCTCCAATCCGCTGGCGCTCGAACGCCCCGGCGCGGAACTCGATACGGAAACCTGGAAGCGGGTGTTCGGCGAGGCTGCGGCGCTCGGGGCGCTGCATGTTCATCTCTCCGGCGGCGAGCCGACGGCGCGGCGCGATATCGTCGAGCTCACCGGCCACGCGGCGCGGAGCGGGCTCTACACCAACCTCATCACCTCGGGGATCGGGGTCGGCGAGAAGCTGACCGGCGAACTGGCCGAGGCCGGCCTCGACCATGCGCAGCTCTCCTTCCAGGGCGCGGACAAGGAGACCAACGACCGGCTTGGCCATTATGCCGGCTCATGGGAGCGCAAGCGCGCGTTTGCGGGCTATGTAACTCAGGCCGGCATGCCGCTCACGATCAACGCGGTCATCCATCGCGGCAATCTGCACCAGGTTAGCGCGTTCATCGATCTTGCCGTCGAACTCGGCGCGCGCCGGCTCGAAATCGCCCATACCCAATATTACGGCTGGGCGCTCGCCAATCGCGCCGCGCTGATGCCGCCGAGGCAGGAGGTCGAACGATCGATTGCGCTCGTGGAAGAGGCGCGAGCGCGCCTCAAGGGCGAGCTGGTCATAGACATGGTGATCCCCGACTATTACGCCCGTTACCCCAAGCCTTGCGCGGGGGGGTGGGGGCGTATCGCGATCAATATCTCGCCGGCGGGCAAGGCGCTGCCCTGCCACGCCGCCGAGACCATTCCGGGCCTCGAATTCTGGAACGTGCGCGATCGTTCGCTCGGCGACATCTGGCGCCTGAACCCCGCCTTCAAGGCGTTCCGCGGCACGGAATGGATGCGTGAACCCTGCCGTTCGTGCGACCGGCGCGAGGTCGACTGGGGCGGGTGCCGATGTCAGGCGCTGGCGCTGACCGGAGACGCCCGCAACGCCGATCCCGCTTGCCACAAGTCGCCCGATCACGAGCGGATCGTTGCGACGGCA
Source organism: Roseiarcus sp. (assembly GCA_049584355.1). Lineage (GTDB taxonomy): Bacteria > Pseudomonadota > Alphaproteobacteria > Rhizobiales > Beijerinckiaceae > Roseiarcus. The sequence continues at coordinate 2,911 of JBAUXQ010000185.1, forward strand.
ATGGCGGAGGCCGAATCCGGCCCGGGCGCTTTGCGCTGGCGGTCGTACAAGCAGAAGGTCGAGGCCTGAGGCGCGGATGCGGCGGCGATCGGGTAGACCCGCGCGATGACATTGATGCTGGCGAGCGTCATGGACGGTCGAGAGGCCGCGATCGCCCTGCACGGCGGCGCCGACATCATTGACTTCGAAGATCCGCGCCAAGGGCTGCTGGCGGCCGCCCCGTGGGAAGCCATCGAAGCGGGCCTCAAGGCGATCTCGACCCGGCGGCGGCGCGTCGGTGCGGCGCTCGGCGCGCCGCCATACGAGGCGGAAGAACTCGCCAAGCGCGTGCGCGCGCTCATCGCAGCAGGCGTCGACGCGGTCAAGCTCGCGGTCGACGCTCCCTCGCTCGACCGGCTCGATGGGACTTTGCGGGCGCTTGCGCCGGAGGTTCGCCTTGTCGGCGTGCTGTGGGCCGACCGAACGCCGGATCTCGATTGCCTGCCGCGCCTGAGCGGAATCGGCTTCAAAAGCGTCCTGCTCGACACAGCCGAGAAAGGCGGCAAGCGGCTCCTGGACTACCAAACTCCATCCGAACTCGAGGCGTTCTGCGCCCGCTGTCGCGCTCATGGCCTCAACGCCGCGCTGGCGGGATCGCTCGAGCCGCCGGACGTGCCGCGCCTGTTGCTGGTCGCTCCGTCAATCTTGGGCTTTCGCAGGGCCTTGTGCGCGGGCGGGAAACGTGACGGGCCGCTCGATGCGCGCGCCGTGGATCGCATCCGCGGCCTCATCCCGCGGAAAGCGGAGGCGCCTGTAGACGCGGTCGGTCGCGCTCCACAGGACATTCGGGAGAACGCCCGTCCGTCGACGGACCACGGAGCGCGGCTACCGAGCGGCGGAGCCGAATGCGACCTGATCTTCATTCGCGACTTTCTCGCGACCGCCAACCTCGGCGCCTACAAGCGCGAGCATGGGAGCCCGCAGCGCGTCGTGTTCAATGTCGAGGCGTCGGTTGAGCGCGCGGCGACCCGCGCCGACGACATGCGCGCGGTCTTCTCCTACGATGTCATCCTGGACGCGATCCGGCTCGTAACCGGCCGGGGCCATGTCAATTTCATCGAGACGATCGCCGAGGACGTAGCAGAGATCGTGCTCAGGCAGCCCCGCGTCCGCCGGGTGCGCGTCCGGGTCGAGAAGCTCGACGTCATCGAAGGCGGCGTCGGGGTCGAAATTGTGCGCGAGCGGATTGACGATGCGAGCGAGGCGGAGTCGTCGCCATAGCCCGTCGAAAGACGGGCGTTATTCCGAACGGCCATGGCTCCTCGCAGTAACGGTTCGGCGCCTCCCAGGAAGTGTCGTCGCAGCTACCGGCAGAGCGCGCTCGCGTTCGCGGTCCAGCGGCCAAATCCGCTTGCGATCATGTTGCGAATGACGGCGCAAACATAGGTTCGCTCCGCCGCCGGATTGCTGGGGCCGGCGTTGTAGCGTGCGACCGCCAGCGTCCAGCTTCCCTCCTCGGCGCGCAGCGTCTGGAGGAATCTCGCGGCATATTCGACATTGCGTACGGGATCGAACATCTCGCTGAGCGAACCAAAGTCGGCGCCGTGCCAATACT
>JBAUXQ010000186.1:0-6667 GCA_049584355.1 Roseiarcus sp.
GATCTGGCCGAGGGCGTCGCCGCATTCCGCGAAAAACGCACGCCGAGCTTTCTCGGTCGATAGGATAAGCTTGATGAACGCTATATACCAAGGAAAAGACGTTCCACGCTCATAACGGCTCGCGCACGAGCTGGCGGCTCCGCCGGGGCGACGCGCTGAACGAAGGATCGGAAGTGTGAATCGCTTCTGGAAACGGCGCCGGACCGCATCCGGTGGGAGAGTACGTTTAGGAAGGGTCTGAAATGAAAGTTCGTTCGATTCTCATGGCGAGCGTGATGGCCGTTGGGGCCGTTGGTCTCGCCAACGGCGCCTCGGCTGCCGACAACAAAGAAGTCCAGATGCTCCATTGGTGGACATCAGGGGGCGAGGCGGCCGCGCTCAACGTTCTCAAGCAGGATCTCGCGAAGGAAGGTTACACCTGGAAGGACGTGCCGATCGCGGGCGGCGGCGGCGAGGGCGCCATGACCGCGCTGAAGGCGATGGTGGCGGCGGGCAACCCGCCGACCGCTTCGCAAATACTTGGCTATTATGCAGTCGACTACGCCGAGGCCGGCAAGCTCGGCGACATCACCGCGCTCGCGACCAAGGAAGACTGGGCCAAAGTCGTTCCGACGGCGTTGCAGAAGTTCACCACGACGAATGGCAAGTGGGACGCGGTCCCGGTCAACATCCACTCCGTCAACTGGGTCTGGCTCAACAAATCCGTGATGGACAAGATCGGCGGGACCGAGCCGAAGACTTTCGACGACTTCCTGGCGCTGCTTGCGAAGGCCAAGGCGGCCGGCGTGATTCCCTTGGCGCTTGGCGGACAGCCCTGGCAGGAAGCGACGATGTTCGATTCGGTCGTGATGTCGACCGGCGGACCGGACTTCTACAAGAAGGCCTTCATCGATCTCGACGAGTCGGCGCTGAAATCGGACACGATGAAGAAGTCGTTCGATAATCTGGCCAAGCTGCGCGAATTCGTCGACCCCAACTACGCGGGTCGCGACTGGAACCTCGCCACCGCCATGGTGATCAAGGGCGACGCGCTCGTTCAGGTGATGGGAGACTGGGCGAAGGGCGAATTCAAGGCGGCGAACAAGGAAGCGGGCAAAGACTTCCTTTGCTACCGTTTCCCCGGCACTGACGGCTCGGTGATCTATAACACCGACATGTTCGCAATGTTTGACGTTTCCGCCGATCGCAAGGGGGCGCAACTGGCCCTCGCAGACGCGACGATGAGCCCAAGCTTCCAGTCGGCGTTCAACGTCGTCAAGGGCTCGGTGCCGGCGCGCATGGATGTGCCGGATACCGCCTTCGACATGTGCGGCAAGAAGGGCATCGCCGATGTGAAGGCCGCCAACGCGGATGGCAAGTTCGTCGGCTCGATGGCGCAGAATTACGCGCAGCCTCCGGCGATCGCGGGCGCCTATCATGACGTCGTGACCAAGTTTTTTCACGGCGAGATCAAGAGTTCGGACGCCGCCGTGACGGAGCTCGACAAGGCGATCAACGCCGCGAAGTAGAGCCGACACATGTCTCCCTCTCCAGCCTCGATGCTGGAGAGGGAGATTGATGGCCACCGTTCGAGGAAACGAGGCCCGAGGGACTGATCATGACCATCTCTGTTGCCCCGTTCGCCGTCGCGGAACCACAGAACGGCACGATCCGAGACAAGCTTCAGCACTATTTGCCGCGCCTCGTCCTCGCCCCGTCTTTCCTGCTCGTGCTGGTCTTCGTCTACGGCTTCAATTTGTGGACGTTGTTCCTGTCGTTCACCAATTCGAAGGCCTTTGCCTCGAGCACGCTGGTTGGCCTCGCCAATTACCAGAAGTTGTGGACCTGGACTTTCGAGACGGACCCGCCGTCGAGCTGGTACACGGCGCTGGTCAACATGGGCATCTTCGGCGGACTCTACGTCTCCATCTGCCTCGTTCTCGGGCTGACGCTGGCGATCCTGCTGGACCAGAAGATTCGGGGCGAGGGCATTCTTCGTCCGATCTACCTCTATCCCCTCGCACTATCCTTCATCGTCACCGGGACGGCTTGGAAGCTGTTCCTTGATCCTCGCATCGGACTGGAAAAGGCGGTCCACGATTGGGGCTGGACCAGTTTTCATTTCGACTGGGTCGTCAACCCGCGCATGATGATCTACTGCGTCGCCATCGCCGCCATCTGGCAGACCTCCGGCTTCGTGATGGCCATGTTCCTTGCCGGGCTTCGCGGCGTCGACGGCGAGATCCTTAAAGCCGCGCAGATCGACGGCGCCTCGGCCTTCGCGACCTACTGGCGCATCGTCATTCCGATCATGCGCCCCGTCTTCCTCTCCGCCTTGATCATCCTGACGCATATGGCGATCAAGTCCTACGACCTGGTGCTTTCCGTCACCGGCAAGAACCCCGGGGGCGCGGCGGAGCTCCCATCGACATTCATGTATTCCTACACCTTCACCCGCAATCAGATGGCGGTCGGATCGACCAGCGCGGTCATCATGCTGATGACCATCGCGGCGATTATGGTCCCCTACCTTTATTCGGAGCTCAGGGAGAAGAATCGATGAGCGCTGCTGACGCGATCCTCGCGGCTCCGAGCCGCGAACCCACCCGTCATTCGCTGACGACCCGGATCGTGATCTACGGACTCCTGATCCTTTTCGCCGCGGTCTATCTGGTGCCGCTCATCGTAATGGTAATGACGTCGCTGAAGCCTCTCGACGAGGTGACCGGCGGCAATATGTTCGCCCTCCCGCACACGCTTACCTTCGACCCATGGGTGAAAGCCTGGGGCGAAGCGCGCATCGGCGTCTCCGACACAGCTGGTATCAAGGGCTACTTCTGGAACTCGATCAAAATGGTCGTGCCGGCGGTGCTGATCTCGACTTTGCTCGGCGCGCTGAACGGCTATGTTCTGACGAAGTGGCGATTTCCCGGCCATAAGCTCGTGTTCGGCATGATGCTGTTCGCCTGCTTCATCCCGTTCCAATCCGTCATCATCCCGATGGCCGTCATTCTCGGCACGCTTGGCAGCTTTGGCAATCGGCTGATCGATCTCACCGGCTACTCGTTCGGCTTCGGAAATCCGACGGTCAACCTGGTGATCGTTCACGTTATCTACGGCCTCGGTTTCACGACGCTGTTCTTCCGCAACTACTACGAGGCGTTCCCGACAGAACTGGTCAAGGCGGCCATGATCGATGGAGCCAGCTTCTTCCAGATCTTCCGGCGCATCCTGCTGCCGAATTCGACCCCCATCTTCATCGTCACTGTCATCTATCAGTTCACCAACATCTGGAACGACTTCCTGTTCGGCTCGACTTTCGCCGCCGGCGACCAGTCGCCGATGACAGTTGCGCTCAACAATCTCGTCAACACCTCCACCGGCATCGTCGAATACAACGTAAACATGGCGGCTGCGATCATCGCCGCTGCTCCCACCTTGTTCGTCTACATCGTCGCCGGACGCTTTTTCGTACGCGGCCTGATGGCCGGCGCAGTCAAGGGCTGAGACAATGGCGTTTCTGGAGATCAATTCGCTGCGCAAGCGCTTCGGCTCATTGGAAATCCTCAAAGGCATAGACCTCACGCTCGACAAGGGCGGGTTCCTGGTCCTGGTCGGGCCTTCGGGCTGTGGGAAATCGACCCTGCTCAACACCATCGCCGGCCTTGAGGCGATCAGTTCGGGCGAGATCCGCGTGGAAGGCCAACTGATCAACGATCTCCATCCCTCGAAGCGGGATATCGCGATGGTGTTCCAGTCCTATGCGCTCTATCCAAATATGTCGGTCGGGCAGAACATGGCGTTCGGCATGGAGATGCGTGGCGTCGCCAAGCCGGAGCGCGACAAGGCGGTGGCCGCGGTAGCCAAGACACTGCAGATCGAGCACCTGCTTGCGCGACGCCCAAGCCAACTTTCGGGCGGCCAACGTCAGCGCGTCGCCATGGGCCGAGCTTTGGTGCGCCAGCCTCGCGTCTTCCTGTTCGACGAGCCATTGTCCAATCTCGACGCCAAGCTCCGCGTCGACATGCGCGTTGAAATCAAGCGTCTGCATCAGCAGACCGGTGCAACGATCGTTTACGTCACCCACGATCAGATCGAGGCGATGACGCTGGCGACCCGCATCGCCGTGCTGAAAGATGGCGAACTACAGCAGGTGGGCAGCCCATCCGAAATCTACAACACGCCGGCTAATCTGTTCGTTGCGGACTTTATGGGATCGCCGGCGATGAACCTGCTCGAAGGTAAGGTCGCTCGCGACGGCGGAACGCCCAAGATCGTGCTTCAACGCAAGGATCATCCGCCGATCTCTCTACCCGCTCCGATGAGTGCGGACGCCGGAAGGCTTCCCGACGGAGCCTCGGTGATCTTCGGGATTCGGCCGGAAGCGGTGAATGACCCTGAAAGCGTGGACCGCAACGCCAAGTCGGTGGCCACATTCGAGTCTGACGTCGAGATTGTCGAGCCGGCGGGCTCCGACACGTTTGTGGTCATCCATGTGGCCGGCAAGGAACTGACGGCGCGCATGCGCGCCGACACAATGGTCAGCGTCGGACAGAAGCACACATTCGCATTCAATCTCGACAAGGCGGTCCTATTCGATCCGTCGACCACGCGGCGCATCTGAACGGGCAGACGCGATCCTGCGCCCATAGAGGACATTATGCCAAGCGAGGAGCGAGTTGACGTCGCCGTCGTTGGATCGGGAATGGGGGGTGGAACGTTCGCTGCGGGACTGGCTGCTTCGGGAGCGAAAATCCTCATTCTCGAGCGTGGCGAGAGACTCGCAGACACCAACGCGGTTCGGGATGCGCGCGCGATTTTTCAGCAAGGGGTGTTCAGACCCCAGGAATCCTGGCTGGACGGTGCGGGACGGGCATTTAATCCGGGCAACTACTACTACGTCGGCGGCAACACAAAACTATACGGAGCGGTGCTCATCCGCTATCGGGCTCAGGACTTCGAGCCGATCGTTCATCGTGATGGAACCACGCCCGGTTGGCCGTTCCCCTACGAGGAGCTGGAGCCCTGGTACGCCGTCGCCGAGAGGCAATATCGGGTGCGCGGCGCGCTGGGCTTTGACCGCACTGAGCCGCGGCATTCGAAACCCTATCCATTCGGCCCGGTGCCGGACGAATCGGCGATCGCAAAAGCGCGCGAACGCCTCAAAGGCGTGGGCCTGAACCCGTTTCCGTTGCCGCTCGGCATCGACATCGACAGATGGATGCAACGCGCGAAAACCCCATGGGATGCATTTCCCGACGCCGGGCACGGCAAGATGGACGCAGAGAACTGCGGCGTCAAAGAAGCATTGGCGCACCCCAATGTCGAGCTACGCACCAACGCTCGCGTCGATCGGCTGCTTGTGCAGCCTGACGGCAAGAGCATCGCCGGAGTCGAGGTCTTGCGGGACGGCGCGCGTAGCACGATCAGCGCGAAAGTCGTCGTGCTCGCCGCGGGCGCGGTCAATTCAGCCGCGTTGCTACTTCGATCCGGGAAGAGCGGCCTCGCGAATCGTTCAGACACGGTCGGTCGGCATTTCATGAACCACAACGCTTCGGCGGTGGTGGCGATTGATCCGCGTGTCATTAATGACTCGGTCTATCAGAAGACCCTCGGGATCAATGACTTCTACCTCGACGATGGCCGCGGCGGGCCGCCGCTGGGCAACATTCAGCTCCTCGGCCGTGTCACCGCTCCCATCCTCAAGGCCAACATCCGCTTGGCGCCGGAATGGGCGCTCGGCCCGATAAGCAAGCGCTCGGTGGATTGGTACGCGATTAGCGAGGACCTCCCGAATCCGGAGAGCCGGGTCACGGTCGACGGCGGGCAGATCCGCCTCGATTGGAAGCGCAGCAATTGGACGACCCACGAGATGCTCGTCAAGGCTTTCAAGGAGCGCTTGCGCTCGGCGGGTTATCCGATCGTCCTTTCGCGCGCTTTCGACCGACGGACGCCGTCGCACCAGTGCGGGACCGTTCGGATCGGGGTCGACCCAGCGAAGTCTCCCCTCGATCCCTTCTGCCGCGCCTGGGACCATCCGAACCTTTTCGTGATCGACGCTTCCTTCTTGCCGACATCGGCCGCGGTCAATCCGTCTCTGACGATCGCCGCTCAGGCGCTTCGCGTCGCAGACCACATTGCGAAGAACGATCTTCAACGAATCTAGGAAAGGGACGATGACCTACGACTACATCATCGTCGGCGGAGGTCCCGCCGGCTGCGTTCTGGCTAATCGCTTGAGCGCTGACCCATCCACCAAAGTCCTGCTGCTTGAAGCAGGCGGCGGGGACTGGAATCCGCTTTTCGCCATGCCGGCGGGTTTCGCGAAGATGACCAAGGGTGTGGCGAGCTGGGGCTGGAGCACGGTCCCGCAAAAGCAACTCAACGGTCGCGTCATCTGGTACACGCAAGCCAAGGTAATCGGCGGCGGTTCCTCGATCAATGCGCAGCTCTATACGCGCGGCAACGCCAAGGATTACGACGCTTGGGTAAGCGAGGCTGGCTGCAAAGGCTGGAGCTATCGTGAAGTGCTGCCCTATTTCGTTCGCAGTGAGGACAACCAACGCCTCGTCAACGCATACCACGGCTATGGCGGTCCGCTGGGGGTCTCGTATCCGATCAATCCCTTGCCGATCAGTTTCGCGTTCGTGCGCGCGGCGCAGGAGGCGGGCATCCCGTTCAACGACGA